>VBOC01000010.1:3659-4405 GCA_005877655.1 Ignavibacteria bacterium | reverse complement strand
CCTGTTGACCGACACACATGCTCAATTCAAAGCGCTCTGCGACTCCGCCCTTGTTCAGCAGGCACTCGATCTTTCCTTGGTTCGGTAGAATCCTTGTGACATACCCGAGATAGACCTTGTCGCCCTCTTCCAGGGTGCGCGCTTTCTGGTTCTGGTCGATGATGAACGCCTTACCCGGGATCACCGCTTTGAGATCCGATCGTTCGATTTCGATTTCATTCGCCTGCGGCGGTGGAATCTCATGGAAGATCAGCGGGTAGAACGGATTCGACGTCAGCGTCGCCGGCGACAGCGAGAGCTGCGCGGGAGCGTTGTTCAGCTCCGGGATCGTGGAATAAAACGCCTGTAGCTCCAATTCGTAGAGGACCAGGATCTTCATCTCCCCCGTAATCTTGTCCTTCGATTCGTATCCCCTCAGGCTGAGGTTTGCAATCTTGAACAGCCGGCGTCCGTTTTCCGCGTACCAGATGAACTTATAAAGATTGAGGAAGGGCGCCTCGCCTTTGAGCGAGTAGACGTTATAGCCGTAGTTGCCGAAATCCCTCGGACCGACGTAGATCAGGTCCATCTTCACCTCGCCGCTGACGTCGATCGTGCGGTTCAGATAGCCGTACGTTTCCCCGGTGACGTCCTTCGCCGGAACGTCCTTGTTGCGGGTCTCCCAGCGTTTCTTCATGTCGTCGAGCTGGGCCGCCGTCTGGTTGTACTGGTTCGCAAGGTCCGGTGTATTCTGCAGATCGACCTCG
>VBOC01000010.1:0-3636 GCA_005877655.1 Ignavibacteria bacterium | reverse complement strand
ACCATAATGACGACGAAGAACCCCCCCAGGACAATTGTATTTCGAATGGTATAGGTCACGGCAAACTCCCGAATGGGTGGTTCAAGTTCATTGTGTGCCTCCGGCCGCCACTGCAGATGGAACCTTCTCCAGCTGCGGAGGCACCGAGATGGTAAAACTGTAAACCGAAGGCGACTTTTCCCGGATCTCCTTCACCTCCACTTTCGCCAGTGTTGAATTGTCGAACATGGCGGCGATCCGCTGTATCCGGGCGCGGTACAGGGTGTAGCCCTGGATCGACATCGCTCCGGCCCCGAGCGACTTCACCTCGGTGACCCAGACCGCTCCGAGATCCTCAACGCCCTTGGTAAGCTGTGCAATCGTCTTGTTCCATCGGTCCGCGCCGGGCACGAGGGAATCGTACACGGCAAGAGCGGTATTATAGCGGTCGATCTGTTCACCCAGGGCTGTGATCGCCGCTTTCAGCTTGTTGTTTTCCGCAACCTTGTCCTGAAGCTGGCTGAGCGTCTGGCGCTTCGTCGAGACCTCTTTTTGAATCTTGCCGTACTGCGACGTAAAATAGAATGTGAAGATGAAAACGAGGACGAGCAGAATTTGCCCGTGCCAGGCCAGCTTAAACGTGCGTTGCCCCTCCCGGACCGATTCGGGCAGGAGATTAACGGGATAGAAGGCCGGGTGATCGTCATCCAGCGCCTTCCAGGCAGCCGCGATGGCAATGGCGTACTCGGGGATCTGCTCCTGCTGTTCCGCCGGGAGCGCCGTCGCATCCAGGTAGGGAGCCCGCAGGTACTGGACATCGACTTCCGTCAATTGTCCCCTGAGAAACTCATCCAGAGCGACGCGGCGGCATTCGCCTGCCAGAAGAATCTTGTCGATCCGGGGAAGCCCCATGTTATCCTGCTCGAGCAAGAGGCGGCTGTAAATCGTGTTTTGGATGTTGGGCGAATCGTGCCCCTCGCCGAGGACGGGCGCGAAATGGAAAAATTCAGAACCGCGCATGAAAATAAGGCGCGTGAATTCGACTCCGACATAAATGATCGTGGTGATCTCGTCGGGCGCGAATCCATAATTGGCGCGTGCGAGGTTCATGAGGGCGACATCCGCGATCTCGATGAGCGCCATTTTCGGGAGCCTGTTCCCGAGAAACGTCTTGATCTGTTCAACCGAATTCAGTAGCGCCGTGCCGTCTTCGCGCACCACGGTGACGAGGTTCTTGTCGGCGGAGTGGAAATAGTCGATCGCGTCGAGAGCGGGCTGGACGGAGCGAACGCTCCTCAATTCCGCGAGGATGCGTTCCTTGAGCTTTTTCCCTTTCAGCCCGAAGTCACCCTCGAGCATGTGGTAGTAGATGCTCGGTTCGGTGATCGCATATGAGAGCACGTAGCTCGCCGTGGGATATTTTGAAAGCATAGCGAGGAGGACGCTGTTATTGTCGCCCGCCCCCGCCTGCACCGCCTCGGTGCTGGTTGGAAGCGCGAACGTGTCGATCGATTCCCCCAGAGCCTCGAGCTCGCCGGACGCGGCATGCCGGTCCTCGAGCTTCGTCGCAAGCTGGGCGGTCTGCAGTTCTTCGAGAACAACGTTGCCCCGCTTCAGCGAAAGCTTCGCACACCGGAGCTCCAGGCCGTCGACAAACAGACCGATCGCACTGTTTCTGTTTCCTCTCAATGTCGCCATAGTCCCGTTTATCCTTTTAAAAATTCGTACATCAGTCGCCTTGAGGAACGAGATTTAACAGTTGCTGCAGCCTCCGTTTGTTGTTCGCAAAATTCATTGCCGTTTCGAGCGATATTTTCTTTGAAAGATAGAGCCTTTTTAAATCCTGCTCCATGGTCGTCATGCCAAGCTCGCCCGACTCCGACATCATCTGGTAGATTTCGCCCGTGTTGTTGTTCTTGATCGCGGCTTTCACCGAAGGCGTCGCGATCATGACTTCCTTCGCGAGGACGCGGCGTTTGTCCAGGCTCGGGACCAGTTTCTGCGAGATGACGCACTGGATGACGTCCGCCAGCCGGAAGCGGACCCGCTCCTGCTCCGACGGGGGAATCTCGCCGATGATACGGTCGATGCTCTCCACCGCGGAAGATGTGTGAAGCGTGGAAAAGACCTTGTGGCCGCTGTCCGTTATTTCAAGCGCGGTCAGGATGGTATCCGGATCGCGAAGCTCGCCGATGATGATAATGTCCGGATCCTGGCGCAGCGACTGCACGGCTCCCTCTTTGAATGAGAGGACGTCGCGGCCAACTTCCCTGTGCCGGACGATGCAGCGGTCCGGTTTGTGCACGAACTCGATCGGAGAGGCGATGATGACGCAATGCGCGTCGATGGTATGGTTGTTCAGATCGAGAATGCTGTCGAGCGTCGAGCTCTTGCCCGAGCCGGTGATGCCGGTGACCAGGATCAGCCCTTCTTTCGTCTGGACGAGACTGACGATCTTGGTGACGTTCGCGTGAAGCTCGAGATTCTTATACGGTCTGACCGTCGCGTTGATCGCCCTCATGTTGAGCGCCAGCTGATCAAGATCGAAGTAAGCGTCGGCCCGGAACCGGTACATCTGGTCGGCGTGGAAAACCGTGTAGGAAAAGTCGAGATTTCTGTTTTCAAATAAGTACTGCCTCTGCCTCTCGAGCATGATGGTTTGTATGACAACATTCATCTCGTCGTGCGTAAAGGTCGGGAGGGTAATATCGGGTTTCTTCGACCCGTGGATGCGGTACCAGATATAGCCGCGCGCGCCGGTCCCGCCGATGTCGATGTCCGAGGCGGTTATTTCGAACATCCGCATCAGGAAGCCGTCGAACATCCGCTTCACGATGACACGCTCTTCCTGGGATTGGCGGGAGACCAGGTCCCCGATCAGCATCTGCCGCTCCACTCCATAGGAGGTCTCGGGTATGCTTCGGGCAACCTCTTTCAGTATCGATAAAGCTTCATCCATTCGCGATTTTCCCGTTTATAACAGTGTTTAAAGTCATCCTTTATCTCGATCTGATTGCGCTTTTGATAAAGGCGAGGTCGAATATAGATAATAAATGCCCGCTTGTCAATAGATCGGCGTCAAAATGGGTAAATCGGGTGCTAGCAATCACGAAATTTGGGAAAATATGCTATAACCGCGCCACGCCTCCCCGACCTACTCATACCAACGCAAAACACGGTAAACCTGCAATTTATTGATGAATTGGGCCATATGGAGCGCCTGTTTGCTGAAGCGCACATCGGCCGTTCCTTTCATCGTGAAATTGGTACCGGGCGGGCCGGTCTCGATAACAGCTCCCCAGATGGCGGGGGTGCCCGCTGAGGTCGAGAATGAAATCGTACTCTCCTCGCCGTAGGCGATAACCAGTCCGTACATATCAAATGTACCGTTGAATTCAAGGCTTCCATGCACGACGAGGATGCCATAAAATGACCCATTTCCGGCGAATTTGGCATTTCCGTCGACGTATCCTATCAAGGGTGCCGCCGCCGATCCGTAGATACCATTGTTGCTGCTGCCGTCGGGAAATGTGATGTCGGCGGCCGCGATGTACTGGGGGATGTAGGGCCCGGGATCAGGGGGTGTTTGGGTTGTAATTTTCTTGGGGTCGCCCGCGATCTTTGAGCTGTACGGCGCGACCGTAAGGCTCTCCGCCG
>VBOC01000009.1 GCA_005877655.1 Ignavibacteria bacterium | reverse complement strand
ATTTGCTCTGAATATCTATCGTATCCAGGGCCGGGGGACTGGAGAGCTTCACCGAGACCGTGCACAAACCGGACATCACATTCGTATACAGCCATGCGGTCTGCGACCTGGTGAGGGGACCGATGATCGACGTGTCATTCCGGTCCAGGCGCCGGAGGATCATATTGACGCCCGTGTGCGCGATATTTCTCGCGTTCGTATATTTGTCAAATCCGCTCACGTTCTCGATCAATCCCGTCTTGGATCGGTTGAGTGTGTAGCCCACGATGCCGACGGTTA
>VBOC01000068.1 GCA_005877655.1 Ignavibacteria bacterium | reverse complement strand
CCAGCGACTCCATTTCCGTAGGAACCATCCCACGGCCCTCTACCAGAATGGTCACCGTTGGGGCGGTTAAGTCCGGCAGCACGTCCAGTGGCATCCCCGTAATGACGTACCCACCCCAAATCAGGAAAACCGCCGCCAGCGCAACAACGACGATGCGATTTCGCAGGGACCAGCGAATCAGCTTGTCAATCATGGTGTTCTCCTTTAATGCACGTGGCCGTGGGCAGGAATCTGGGTGGACAGGGCCGCCAACCGGATCAGGTAAGCGCCACGTGTCACGATGCGTTCGCCAGGCTTGACTCCCTCAAGCACCCGCACATATCCAGCCTCGTTGCTGCCCAACCGAACCGGCCGCCGCTCGAAAGACTCTCCCGCTACCTGAATAAAAACGACGGGCCTGCCGGCGTCATCAACGACGGCAGACTCTGCTATGGAGGCTCCTTGGGTCTTGGCGGAAGTAAACAAGCGCAGAAAGGCGGCTTGTCCCATGGCCAGGAAGCGCCGTGAGTTAGCTACTTCATAAATAACGCTTAACGTGCGCGACGTTGGATCGATGATGCGACCGACCGAAACCAGCCGCCCCAGGGCCAGCGGCTGTTCGAGCCCCGGCAGCTCAAGCTCGCCGCCGCCGACGTGGCGCAGCCGCAAGGTTTCACTTTCTGGAACGCTGGCGGCCACATAGACCGTGTCCACCGCCACGATCCGATACAATTTTTCTCCTTCTTCCACGCTGGCACCGTCTGTGGCATGAGATTCGGCTACCACCCCGGAAATCGGTGAGCGTAACAAGAAGGCACTATCCTTCGGGGCGTCACCCCCAGCGCGGCGTGTCAGCTCGTGTTGAGCCAGACGCAACTGGGCCGCTTTCGATCGGGCTGCTTGGGTGGCTTCGCTGGCCCGGGCTTCCTCCAACCGTTTGGCCGGAATGGCTCCAGCAGACAACAGTCGCTCCACCCGCTCCCGATCCTCGGTCGGCAGGGTTAGCAGTTCGTGGTACTAACGAAGCCAGAACCTGCTCCTTGACCACGTTTGTCCCAACAGCAGGGAGAGAACTCGAAGCCAAAAGGCGCCCGGATACCGGCGCCATCACCTCCGCTTCACCCCCGGTTCGGGGTTGAACCTCGCCGGGGACTCTCAGGCTTTCACGCAGCGATCGCTCCTTAATCGCCTCAGTGGCAAACTCCATACTCCACTGTTGCTCCTTAAGGAAGGAGATGGTCTCGCGCTTCTCTTCTTTTGCCTTGGCCGATGCTGCTGCTTGAGCAGTGTCAGCGAATACTGTTACGAAACCCAGCGGGTGCGCGTCCTCCAAATCAGCGGAGTCCAGCCGAACGGACATATCGTACGTGCCCGACTCCTTTGGCTGCACATCGACGCCGAAAATCCCCGGTGGGCTAGGAAGGCCGCTAGAAAATCTCTCCGATGGGCCGCCTGTGCGGGCTAACTGGACAGTGGCCATTCCTGATGACAGCGGTTTGAAAGTATGGAGGTCGGTGAGATGAATCGCAAAACGTGCCTGTTCCCCGGCGACCAGAGGCGGATACTCCACGAACAATTCGGTTTTGTCACTCCAGTGCGTGATTGAGAGCTTGGGAGCCTCTGCCTGGGTTTTCTCCGGCGAATTTTGCTTCTTACAACCAGAGATGGTGGCTACCAAAATGAGAAGACTGACAACTTTCTTCACGGGAATACCTCCTCTCCCACCGCGCGGTCCAGTTCAATCTCGGCTTGTTTGGCTGCGGCAACCAAGTCCAATACTCGCAGTTGCGAGCTCAGCGTGACCCGATAGGCGTCCAATAACTCGAGGATCCTGTGCTCCCCCTCCTGATAGGCGAACTGAGCAACCCGCGTTAACTCGATGTCTTTTTCTCCAACCTTTTGCCGGTATTCCCCGGCCAGTCGACGGCGAAGCTCTGTGGTCACATAGGCCGCCTTCACTTCACTGGCAATCTGTTGCGCTAGCGCCTGTCGCTCAGCTTGGGTCCTCTGGTAGGCTGCCTGAGCCAGTGCTGCCTCCGTTCGGCTGCGATTGAACAAGGGAAAAGGGATCATCACTGAGAGAATGTGCCCAGTGTCTGATATCCCAAGCGGCTCCTGGACTCGTTTCATCCCACCACTCACCACAGGTTCCGGGACGCGCAGCCGTTCAGCGGCGCGTCGCTCCCACCTGAATTGCTGAAGCTGCTCTTCCTGTGCCCTGTGATCTCCTCGAGTCTCCAAGGCGCGGGCGATGAGGGTTGCCAAATCGGGAAGCGTTCTGGAGATGTCAACTTGTCCGGATGCAAGGAGAGAACCCGCCTCCATACCAGGCGCAAAGAAGGAGGCCACCTGTGTCCGCACCCGAGCTGTCGTGGCTTCGCCTGAAATCAGGTCTGCCTGGATATCCGCCAGCTCGCGTTCGGCGCGCAAACGATCAAAGGTAGAGCCTTCGCCTTCCCGCTCGCGCTCACCCAATACACGCACCAACTCCTGCAGGTTTGACTGGCCCTTGCGAATGAGCTCTTCGCGCTGCTGGACCAGGAGCAGTTCGTAGAAAGCCAGGCGCAGATCGCTACGCAGTTGGTGCAGGGCATAATTGGATTCTTGCCTTCGCACATTGACGGATGCATCACCCGCCCGGCGCAAAAGGCCCAGTCGGCCGCTCACGGGGATCCGTTGTTCTACCAGCAGGTAGTCCTCTTTGGTGATGGCATCTTCCCGGCTGTAGGAAATGCTGGGTGTCGGAAGCAATGTCCGGATCCTACTCTCTGCACGCGCAACCTCGACTCGAGCCCCGAGCGCCCGGACTCGTTGATTCTCCTCGGCAAACCGCCTGAGGACTTCCTTCTCTGTGAGCTCCTGCGACGCCACGTGCACCGGGCTTATAAGAAAGAGGGCGGTCACGGCTCCACAAGCAAAGGCGCAATAAGACATAGCTTTACCTCGTTTGTTGAATTCGGATTTGAATTAAGGAGAGCACGCCGGCAGGCGTGCCTAAGAAAGGTTAGGCGGGTGGGGATCTTGGGATGGAGGGATGGGCCCACGGAGGATCATGAATCCGTGGGGTAAGCTCATAGATTGTAAGTCCCGAAGGAAGGAGCGGGGAACAAAATGCCACTTGCTCGACCTGAACAGGCAGGGAATGTGGGGTTTCTTGTTCGAACAGCAAGATATCTACTGGTTGTGCATTGCGGTCAACGTGTCGGACACCAACGGATGTCTCGCCGGAATGATTTGATGAATCTAAAAATGGTCTGAGGTGTATATGAGAAACCAAGGAGAGGTTGTGGTGTCCAGGTTCGTTCGGACCATGATCCCTTCCCTCGTGCAAATGAAAGAAGGGAGCCCGACAAAGCGCAAGAACCAACGCGAAGATGACGGACAGAGCAACCAATCGACGCATGGCGGTATTTAAGAGAGCCTGTTGGCTGTGTCAATGAGGCCAAGAATAAGCCAGTCCTGAAGCATGCCCTTTATTTTTGTGCTGACGCCCCCCACTGAGAGCCAGAGATAGCCAGTCAGGCGCCCTGGTTGATGATGAATACAGCTTTTGGATCTGTAAAGTGAATGTGTTGGCGCTGGAATTCCCTAAGCTGAACGACACAGTGGCCTTGGTTCGATTCAAGCTGTCTAGGTTGTGTGCTCCCGCCTTTAATCCAGGCGGAGTTGGTAAGGCAAGCGTAGCACCTGCACCAGGCGGTCCAGCTTGAGCCAGGGTCCGGCCACGGTCTCCTCCAACAGTTGGAGCAAGCCCCGTACCCCCAACTGGCGAACCAGTTTGGCCAACACGGCCGTATGCTGGGCTAACACGTTGATGAGATGTCCCAGCTGCATCAGGTAATGATAGCCTCTCATCGCTTTCCAGTCGGTAGAGAAGCCGTGTTGGTAGTGATAACCGTGATGCTTCTCAACTAGAAAGTTGTTTTCAATGCCCCAGCGGTGGCGCGCCCCCAGGTTGCAGCGCTCAGGCACCTTGCGGCGGCTCAACGGCTCACTGGAGATCCAGACGTGGCGGGAGGTTTTCTGCACGACCTGGGTCGAACCGGCCGCGATTTCTTCCCAGCCTTCCTCGCACCCCACCACAGGCAGGATTTGTTGGCGACGGTCGTTGGGACCGTAGCGGTATTCGAGGTGATTCACCCACCAAAAATACTGCTGCCGATTTCCCCAGTTTTGTTTCAGACACTGGTTGGGCTGCAAGGGTCGGAGCCCTTCGACTTCCTCCCAGACCGAAGGTAGTGAGCCCTCCTGCAAAACCATCATAAACTGCCAGTGGTAGCGGCGGCACAGTTCTAGGATGGGACCGTTGGGATAAAGCCCGTCGAGCCAGACCAGAACGGGGAAACGCCGCTTTGATCCGGGTGGCCAACCGCTGGAAGGCTTTCAACTCGCAATCCTGTTGGCTCTGGCCCGCATCCAGCCTCCCCGTCAAAAACTCGCTCAGCAACGGAAGAGTCATCCCATTCGAGAAGGCCAGATGGGCCTCCAGCACGTACACATAATATTGAGGGCTGGTCCCACCCTCTCCGGCCGCCACTTCCCGCTTCAACCATTCCTCTGCCCCACACAGGGTGCGACTGAACTTCTGCGTCCCATCCATGGCAATGGGATAGCAGCGCTCAATCAGATAGCGGTTAAACTTCTTCTTCCGCATCAAACGCTGAATCCAGTCCAGATGGGCCTGCTCGATCTGTTCGACCTCCATGTCAGCCAACAGCCGGTTCAGGGTATCCTGAGGCGGACAACTCTCCAGTTCCGGAAACAAGGCGCGCAGATTCTCTTGAAACTGCGGCCGGCTCAGGCGCCGGTTGGCCTCGCGCCGCGAGGCCATCTGAAAGACAAAAGTTAAGATCCCGTACCACACCAGCACCGTCAGTTGGTGCTGGAGGGTTATCGGATTCCGCGGATCGGTAATCTGGGCCAGCCGCTTGAGCAGCGTAGGCAACAGCGAGCGAAACACTTGGATCTGTTCTTCTACCGCCTGCTGGCGTCCCGCTTGTTCTTCTGCCACCGTGGCCCACTCGCTCTTGCCGTTAGGCAGGGCGGGTCCCTCCAGTGCGGCTAGCCCCTGGGCCCCCTGCTGTTGACGCAACTGTTGAGCGGCTCGCTGGTGCTCGCGGCGTTGTTGCTGGAGGGCCTCTCGTCTGGGGCGCCGACTGACCTTCCGGCTCATCGGCACCTCCGCTTCAGCACCCGCCGAAAATCCGGCCGCAGCGGATAGACGTAAACCAGCTTGCGGGTCGAGAGATAGCGCTTGTGCCGATCCAGCCGCCCCCGCCCGGCCGTCTCCCCCAACCGGATCCAATTGGCTGCCTGATAGCACGTGCCCCGATAGCGCTGGGGATCGACAAAGGTTTCCAGCAACACCGGTCGGTAGCCATAACGCCGTTGCCAGTCCAGGCCCACGCGCCGCGTGGCTAGCGCCAGCGCCCGGCTGGCCAGGTTGGCCAGCCGCACCCAAGGAAAGATCAAAAAACGGCTGTTATTGACCACCCAATTCAACCGTTGCGCACGGACGGTCGCTGACCAGCCGATCCATTCATCCCGCACCGCCACCGCCCAGGCCGAGGCGGCAAACAACAAACAGCCCAACCGCCGCGGCTCGGCTTTCCGGGAAACGATAAAGTACCGTTGATGCGCTCCAAAGGGACGCTGATAGCCCAGGTAATGGTAGCGGCCCAGGTATTGGTTCCACAACTTCATCTGCGGGCTGGACTCCACCGCTTCTAGCTCCACCGGCTCAAAATCTTCCACCGATCCCACCACCGGCTGGCCCGGATCGGTCGGCTCACCCCAGCCCAGCGGCTTCGCTTGCCTCACCCGACAGGCTTGCACCCTCGGAAGTTGGATCTGCCCCAACTGCTCCAGCTTCCGCAGCGCCTTTAAGCAGGCATCCACCTTGTAATGCCCTTTGGCGGTTACCCAGCCCAAATGCTCGCACAGCGTCTGGGCTAACTCAAAACGGCTTAACTTCGAAAAGACTCCGACGGTTTCCTGCAACTGCTCGACTTCCCTGGCACTAAAGACCCGTCCACTCAGCACCACTGGCTGGCTCTGGCCTGGTTTCATAGGCAGGGCCCCTCACACCGGCCCAGCCTATGCTCTCAAATTCCCATTTGCCTGTCCAGTCCTTTTTTGCGACAAAATTCTTTTTCTCACCCCTGCAGATCCTCTCCCTGCTTACTTCCTCCTACTCGTGCTTCAGGGGTGTTGTCCCCTGATCCACCATCAAAAGAATGGAGGACGGGGTTAAAAAAATGAAAACCCGGTTGGTAGGCACCTTTGGGTGCCTTAGAATGTTTCTGCGGTTTGAAAACACTCACCCACGAGGTGAAAG
>VBOC01000070.1:9376-14103 GCA_005877655.1 Ignavibacteria bacterium | reverse complement strand
AGTTCATGGGACGGTTTCATTTTGAAAAGGTGATCGCCACCGAGCGGGGCCTGCGATATGGTCTGGTGATACGGGAGTGGGAGAAAACGCGACAGTAGCTTAAACCTCTTCAGTCAACGCTTCCTGCCGATCCTGTTTACGATTCGTTCCAGTGCGGAAACACTTTGATCGATATCGTCGTCCGTCGTGGAGGCCCCCATGGAGAAGCGGATTGTCGCCTTGGCAGTCTCTATATCCCTTCCCATGGCGATAAGGACATGGGAGGGTTCGATACTCCCCGAGCTGCACGCTGAACCGCTCGTGGCGGCGATCCCGGCAAGGTCAAGGTTGAACAGCAGCGCCTCGCCGTCGATTTCTATCTTGGCGCTGTCGAACGAGACATTAAGAATGTGCGGGAGCGATTCGGTGGGATGGCCGTTAAACAGGAGGAACGGAAACCGCTCCTCCAGCATGCTCCGAAATCGCGTCTTCAATCCGGTGAGGCGCCTGTGTTCGGCCCGCATCCTTTTCTGCATCAGTGATGCGGCCTTTGCAAACCCGACCGCCAGCGCAACATTCTCGGTTCCGGCCCTCCGCCCCCGCTCCTGGCCTCCGCCGTGCATCAAGCGTTCTATTTCGACGCCTCGCCGGATATAGATGGCCCCAATCCCTTTCGGCCCATAGATCTTGTGGGCAGAAAGGGAGAGCAGATCGACACCGAGTTCAGTCACGTTGACCGGAATCTTTCCAAAACTCTGGACGGCATCCGAGTGGAATACCGTCTTGTTTTCCCGGGCAACCCTGGCAATTTCGGCGATCGGATTGATCGACCCAACTTCGTTGTTCGCGTGCATGACGGAAACAATCCCCGTGCGAGGATTCATGGCCTGCCTTACGTCCCCGACATGGACGCGCCCCGAGCCATCGACCGGAAGATGCGTCGCGGTGAATCCGGTTCTGGATAAATAGGCGCACGGCTCGAGGATTGCGTGATGCTCCCCCCTGCTCGTGACAATATGATTCTTCCCTTCTTCGAGCATCAGGGCCGCAACGCCCTTGAGCGCAAAATTGTCGGCTTCGGTCCCCGAACTGACGAACGAGATTTCTCCCGACTGAGCGCCTAGAAGAGCCGCTAGCGCGTCCCGGCTCGAGTCCAGAGCCACGCGAGCCTCCCGTCCGAACGAGTGGACCGACGAAGCATTCCCGAACTTTTCGAGAAAGTAAGGCTGCATCGCTTCAAACACCTCGGGATCGAGGGGAGTCGTGGCAGTATGGTCCATGTAGATTTTCCGCATCCTCGAAATATACGACGGTTCCCGAACATCCACAAACAGAAAACCCCCCCCGCGGAACGATCCGGGAGGGGCTTTCGATGCAATGATTCCCCCAATTTTCGAACTAATCGCCGCCGCGGGATCCCCGCTCGCGATGCATCTCATCCATGGCAGTCCGGAGTCGCCTTCCGAAGTTTCGCTCGAAGAGTAGATACCGCGCAAATCGTTCCGGCGAGAGAAGGCTTCGCAATTCGTCCTGATAGCGTCACCGCTTTCAGATTCCCGGTCTCTTTTTCGTCATCGAGCTTGCCCTCGATATCGTCCAGAAGCGAGTTGCGCGACTTCATGAGCTCGCGGACCTTGTCCTCGTGGGCGCTGTTCTTCGCATAGAGCCGGACTGCGTCTTCCTCGTTCAGCTTGAGGACCTCCACCAGCCTCATCATCTTGAACTTCTCGAGCCGCCCGTGCTCCCGCATCTCCGGATCACCCGGCATTCTGTGACGTTGCGCGAATCCCACGGTTGAGATCGCAGCCACGGCAATCAGCGTATTCAATAGGAATCTCATTCTTCGCCTCATCGAATGTGAGAAGTGCATTGTGTTCAATTGGATGTATCCCTTTCTTCGAGCATGGGGAGAAGCTGTCCGGCATCCTGGTCGCTCCAGTCCTCGGCTCCTGTCATCATTTCCGCGTCCGTGCCCGCTGGCCCGCTTCCATCCTCCCCCAGAATTGTTTTCACATCCTCCAGATCGTCGGAGGAGGTTGCAGAGGGTTCTTCAAGGACCGGTTGCAGGATTTCGGATACCGCCTGTTGATCGGTTACGCGCTGCAACTCGTCGGGTGGCAGCTGCTCAAGCAGCACGGAGAAATTCGCAGGGTAGTCTTCACCCGTTGGCGGCGCAATCTTGATAACCGCCGCGGCAAGAACGATCGCCGCAGCCACCGGTAGGGCGAATCGAGTGGTCCATTGCGGAAGCCCGCGTGCCGCGTTCTCCTCGAGCCTTCGATGCACCCGGGGCAGAATCGAGGTCCAGTACGCTTCGGCGGGGGACCAGGCTTCTCGCTCGTCAAGCCGCACGAACAGCGCCCTGAGTTCTTGAGCTTGCCGCGTGCAAGCAGGGCATTCGTCAAGATGGCCCGACACGCGGCGGTTCGTCTCCTCATCGGAGCGGCCGCCTACAAAATCCGGAAGCTCCGGGCCTACCTCACGGCATCGCATCAGCCCATCTCCTTGCGAACGTACTCCTGAACTTTTTACAAGGCATGAAAATAGTTGGCTTTCAGGCCGCCGACCGATTTTTTCAATAGCTTCGCCATCTCTTCGTAGGGCATTTCGTCATAGTAGCGCATCATGAACACGAGTTTTTGCTTCGGCGGAAGCCGTTGAATTGCCCGCTCGAGAACGGTTTGATACTCGTTCCGCAACAGCTCCGCATCGGGCAATTCTTCCGAACGGGACTCGATGGTATCATCATACCGAATAAAATCCTTCACGCGTTTGGCCCGGATGGCGTTCAGAGAAACGTTCATCGCAATCCGGTACAGCCATGTCGAGAACTCAGAATCTCCTCGAAAGCCCTTGAGCGCCTTGAACATCCGGACGAAGACGTCCTGAACGACATCCGCAGCGTCATCGTGCTTCCCCATGACGCGACGCGCGATCCAGTATACCCTCTCCTGGTGGCGCCCCACAAGCTCGTTGAACCCCGTCAGATCGCCATTCCGAAAGGCTTCGACCAACTCGAGATCGGTTCTTGAGGGCATTCTGCCCGGTCCGTTAATTAGATGGGGTGAAATCGGAAAAGTTTAACCTAATCGGCAGGGCCGTTGCAATGGCGGTGGCGGATGGGGGGGCCGGACTCACGCCGGCTTGATCGGCTGATCAGCGGCGCGCTCGCGCCTTCAGCGCCTTCCTGAGTTTCAGGAGTGTTTCCTTCAGATCGATGGAGATCATTTTCGTATCGGCGAGCACAGGCATGAAATTTGTGTCGCCGATCCAGCGCGGGACGACGTGAAAATGGACATGATCTGCGATCCCCGCCCCCGCGACGCGGCCGATGTTCGAACCCATATTGAAACCGTCCGGTTGAGAAACCGATTGGAGCGCGACGGTCATCCTCTTCATCAGCCGCATCACTTCGGATGACTCCTCCTCGGTTAAATCGGTCAAGGCGGGTACGTGTCGGTAGGGGACGACCATCACATGACCGCTGTTATACGGAAAAAGATTCAGGAGGACGTACGCTTTTTCCCCCCTCATCACGATGAGATGCTCGTCGTCTTTATGATCCCGGTGGGCCGCACAGAGGATGCAGGCTTTCTTCCCCCGGCCCGGCGATGAAAATGTTTCGATGTACTTTGAACGCCAGGGTGAAAAAAGTCGCTGCATCGGCTTTGAATCCCGTCCTATGCCTCCTCCTCCACCTTCTCCCTTGCGTGTTCGGTCATGATCTTTTCGGCGATCTCGCGCGGCATTTCTTCATAATGGTTAAACTTCTGCCGGTGAATCCCGCGGCCCTGCGTCATGGATCGGAGGTTTGTCGAATACCGGAAGAGCTCCTTGAGCGGAACAAGCGCACGGATGATCTGATGAGACCCGTCGGTGTCCATGCCCAGGATTTTGCCGCGCCGGCTCGAGATGTCCCCCAACACGTCCCCCATGTGATCTTCAGGGACCATGACTTCGATTTCATATATGGGCTCCAGCAAAATGGGTTTCGCTTCTCTGAACCCCTTCTTGAATGCCATCCTCCCGGCTATCTTAAATGAGTGCTCATCGGAGTCGACATCGTGATACGATCCGTCGAATAAGGTCACCTTCACGTCAACCACCTTGTAGCCCGCCATCCATTGCCTCGCGGACGCCCTTGTCGACAGCAGGGCGGAAGCCCTGGGAGATGACACCACCGACGATCTTGTCGACGAACTCGTATTCGGGCTCGCCCTCGCCGTTCTGCATCGGCTCGATCATGATCTCGCAGTCGCCGAACTGGCCGCGCCCGCCCGTCTGCTTCTTGTGTTTATACTCGACTTCATTCGCGCGGCCCCTGATGGTCTCGCGGTAAGGGACCTTCGGTTCCACCATGTCGACTTCGACGCCATACTTCGCTTTCAGGCGCTTGATGATGATCTGAAGGTGAAGCTCTCCCTGACCGCTGATGACCGTTTGGTGCAGCTCCGGGTCGACGGTCATGACAAACGTCGGATCCTCCTCATGGAGGGCATGCAAGCCCGTGGCGATCCTGTCCTCATCCCCCTTCGATTTCGCCACGATTGCCATGCTGATCACCGGCTCCGGGAATTTGATCGGCGGGAGGATCACGGGAAAGGACCTGCTGCTTAATGTATTATTGGTGTGCGTGTCTTTCAGTTTGACAACGGCCCCGATATCGCCCGCCGAAACCCTTCCGATCTCCTTCCGTTCTTTTCCATTCATGACGAAGAGTTGAGCCAGGCGCTCCGACTTGTTATTCG
>VBOC01000070.1:3031-9189 GCA_005877655.1 Ignavibacteria bacterium | reverse complement strand
GTCACGGAGCCAGAGTACACTCTGAAAAACGAAAGCTCGCCGACGTGCGGCTCCGACATGGTCTTGAAGACGAAGAGTGCTGGCTGCGCGCGCGGATCACACTTCACGACGAGCTGCTCCTGTTGTTTGGAGGCGGCCGAGGCGCCCATGACCGGCCCCATGTCCGCCGGGGAAGGAGCGTACTCCACAAGAAAATCCATGATGGCCGCCACGCCCATTGTCTGGGCAGCGGCGGAGCAGAGGAGAGGGAATATCTTTCGAGTCCGAAGCGCGGTGCGCAGGCCGAGTTTGATCTCCTGGTCCGTCAACGACCCTTTCTCAATAAATTTATCCAGAAGTGTCTCCTCGCTCTCGGCAATCTGTTCGACGAGCTGCTCGTGCATCTCTTCCGCCTTTGCCTTGTATTCTGCGGGAATTTCAAGTTCGCTATACTTGCCTTTGCCGTCACGCCCGTACTGCAGCATCTTCATACGCAGAACGTCGATGACAGATTCGAATTGCAGCCCCTGGTTGACCGGGAATTGGACCGGTATGAGGTTCTCGTTGTCGAGCTTATTGACGATAAAAACAACGCCGTTCCCGAATTCCCTCGAGTGCTGCCAGACGATCTCCGTTCCGACCTCTGCGCCTTCGACCGCCTTGAGAAAAATTAATGCCGTGTCCGCGACCCGGAGACAGCATTTTACTTCTCCGGTGAAATCGGTATAGCCGGGGCTGTCGAGGATGTTCAGCTTCGCCCCCTTCCATTCGCAATGCATCAGCGAGGCATTGATGGAGATCTGGCGTTCGACCTCGTCGGCATGGTAGTCGGAGACAGTATTTCCTTCCTCGACTTTGCCCAGGCGGGTCGTCGATCCGGCGGCGAACAGGCAGGCTTCCGAGAAGGTTGTCTTGCCGGAACCTCCGTGGCCGGCGAGTGCGAGGTTCCGAATGAGTTCGGAGGGGTAGTCTTTCATGATGATGTCATCTCCTGGGTTAGATCATGATGCAGAAGCGCCTCCTCCGGAACGTTAGATTCCCATTCTCTCCGGCCGTTCGGAGAGAACGGGCGGCGTAACTATGCCCGCATGCGGGCGACGAATGTGCGCACACCCTTTAAGATTGCCGCGATGGTGCCGATAGTCTCCATCACAGGCTCCTCGAAGCGTTCTTGCGCGCGGCGCTCAAAATCCACGATGTTGTCGGCAACTTCTTTTATCGACAGAATCGAGTGCTTGACAATGTCGACCTGCTCATCGATATTCTCGGTGATCGCCTTGACCTTGTCGGTAATGATCTCAAGATTTTCGAAAACAGGAATGGCTTTCGAGGTGAGTTCCCGCACATCCTGCTCGAAGAGTGTCAGGATGCTTCGAATCCGTACGATGACGGTGATCAAATAGACGCAAAGAACCGAAAGCGCAGCGAGCGCAATGATCTCGAAGATCACGAGGGCGAACGGCGATTCCATCGAGACGAGCTCCGGAGGTTGTTAGGTGTTACGTCGAACTGCGGGTCCGGTCTTTCTCGGTCTTGTACGCATCCACACCGGCGCGAAACGCCGATTTCACGCGGCCGGATTCCCCGCCCGCCCGTTCCCGGATATCGGTCAACACTTTTTCCGCGTTCCCGAGTATGTGCTCGGCTTTCTCTTTCGCGTCGGAGACAAGCCGATCCGACCGGGTCTTGCCTTCATTCATCAATTCCACCGTTCTCGATCTCGCTGTCTTCACGTACTCCGATGCATCCTCCGCCAGATCGCCGGCTGTTCGTTTGATGTCGGAGCGGAGTTCCTTTCCGCTTTTCGGTGCATAGAGCAGCGCTGCTACAGCGCCGGCGATCCCGCCGGCAAGAAAACCGATGAAGAGCCCGGTTGCCAGTCCATTTCTTCCGTCAGCCATGGTAATTTTCCCTATATTGTAGAACGAATGAGCGGGGCGTCTGTTCAATAGTAAAGTACCACTTACCCCCCAAAAAATCAAGTGGCAAGCGGACGGATTTTACCCTCACTTCATGAAATTCCGTTAATCTCCCTCCCATCACCGCGACTGTTTCAATTTCCAGAGCCGGCCGGTCGCACGCTCCAATTCGTCTCCTAGCGCGGCGGGATTATCCGTTTTTTCCGGCTCGTTTTGAAAGACAGCATAGGGGACATTGTACCCATTTACAGTGATAAACTCGGGGTTGTGAGAGGCCAGTGCGTCCCAGTCATTGATTTTATAGTAAGTCTCCATTTTGTCGTCCGGAAGTGAGTGATAGAGGACGGAACCCTCCATCCCCGGGCGTGCGCGGCGCCGGTTTTTTCTCACTGATTCCTCATAGGACACCTTGATGTAGATGATTCCCGCCCGCTTCAGAATCTCTTCGTGAAGATACGAAAACGCCTCCTCGAAACCATGCTCACCGCCCCGCGAGAATTCCACTATCGAGGTGAAGGAGGCATGATAGTTCCGGTCACCGGCGAGTTTCTTCCGGTAGGCAAGATTAATCCGCTCGATGAAGAGATTCCAGATGAACGGATCTTTGAACCAGTATTGCTCATCGGTCGAGAGGCGGTTCTTTTTGTGCCGCGAGAGGATGTCGTCAATCTCAAAAGTTTCCCAGACATAGGGAAAATCGTCAAACTCTTCGAATTGGGAGACGTGAAACCGTCGCAATCGGTCAGGGAGAGATGTTTTTCTTAGAAAATCGATCACCTCCGATTTCCCGGCCGCGGGCCGGCCGATCAGGATGATGAGGTCGAAATGATTCCCGTTCACAGATGCCGCGCCGGAGCTCACTGAGTTTCCTGAAATCGGTTTTCGATCCGGGAGTTGATAATCTTTTCCCTCTGGACTTTGGCTACGATCGCCTGGTACACAGTCGTCGGAAGGTAGGTGACGGAAGAGGGAGTCATCCCAAGATACTTGTCGGACTGGTTGATGACAAAATCGCTGGTAGCGCACGTATACTCCGACGCGTCGGATACTTCCTTACCCTGAACGGCCAGCTGCTGGATCTCGGGACCGCCGTTGCCGCGCTTCCACGTGCAGTTAATACCCGACAGTTGAATGCTTGCCTTGTGATCGATGAGCGACTCGAGGTAACGCCGGGCAAGGGCACGAAGGTCGGCTCCGGAAATCCGGAACGTACAGAGAGTGTTCCGGAACGGCATGATCTCAAACAGACCCAGCTTCGTGATCGGTCCGGCATGAAGGTCGTTGCGGATGCCGCTGCTGTTCGTCACGCCGAGGTCCGCCCCCGCACCCTCCCGGGTCGCGTCCGCAACGAAGTTGCCCACGTTGCTCTCGGCGCTTCCTCCGCGCTTCCAGTCTGTGGAGAGGGTACCGATTACCTCGCCGTATTCGCGATCGATTTTCGACTTGAATTCATCTATCAATTTGGTCAAATCGTTCTTAGCCACGGGGTGACGCGCCCACAATTGGAGGAGCTTTCCGTCGAAATTCGTCACTTGATGATCCGAGACGGTGAGGGAGAGTTCCCCCAGGTTTTCACAATTGGAGCCCGCCTGGCAGATGATAACGCCGTTGATCAGCTTTGGAGTCTTGAGGCGGGTGTGGCTGTGCCCGCCGATAATGACCCCAAGCCCGTGTGTCGAGACCGCAAGGATCGAGTCGTCGTCCACTCCCTCATGCGATAAAGCGACGATGAGGTCTGTCTCCGGCCGGATCTTGTCGATGATCCTCTGGGTCACCTCTGATGGAGAAAGGACCTTGAGCCCCGTCAAGTTTTTCGTGTTCGTGAGGTGGAACAGGTCGCGGGACATGAGGCCGATGATGCCCACGCGGAGCCCGCCGCGCTCGATGATCACGTATGCCTTATTTTGAAAAGGAAACGCACCCGCCGTATCGGTGAGGTTTGCGCTGACGGTAGGGCATTTTTGGATTCCAGCCAGTCTCCTGAGATTATCCTGCGAGATATCGAGATCGTGATTTCCGATCGTCCATGCATCATACCCCGTGAGGTTCATCATCTCGAACAAAGCTCCCCCCGTCGCACCTTTATATTCGATCTCCGAGATCGGAGTTCCTGTCATCACGTCGCCCGCATCGAGGAGCAAGACCGGTCCCCTGGCGCGGCGGACGCTATCCACCATCCACCACAGCTCATAGAACCCCCCCACCATCGGCTTCGGGTCCGAACGCATCCAGTACGCCTCGTGGGGGAGAAAAGAGGCATGGATGTCGTTCGTGTTCAAGATTGTCAGCGTCTTCGGCTGTGCGTACCCATCCCGCTGTGCGGGATGAATGAAGACGCACACCCAAAGGAAGATCACGCTCCGGAGCGGCCTTGAGGTCCGGAAAATAGTTCCTAAATTCATAGCATCACGGGTTGTTGGTACCATGTGAGCGGCGCGGCGGACGGCCGGATGTAAATGGACGACGATCGATGAAGGACTGTCCCCTCCCATCCCGCACTGCGCGACACGCTGCCGCACTGCGGGACTGGATTCCGCACTGCGGAACGGGAAGGGACAGCTGTAGATCCGCTACCTGTTCTTCTTCTTGTGTCTCATCTTCCGCAGTCGCTTTTTTCTTTTGTGAGTCGCCATTTTGCGGCGGAGTCGTTTCTTACCGCTGGGCATTGTTTCCTCCTGTTAAGATGATGAATTGATTGAAGAATGTTGATTGAGGAATTGCATTGCTTTCCGTCCGGTTTCCGACGTGGAATCCACCATGACACACTTCTTGAAGGAATCAAGGGCCGCCTCGATTTCGCCCGTGTGGAAGCGGACGATGCCAAGGTTGAAAAGTGCGAGTTGATGACGCGGTACGTACGTCAGGGCTTTTTCCATTGCCTGCTTGGCGGCGGCAAGATATTCGCCCCGTCGGGACGTATCCTCGAACGACATTTCAAAATAGGAAGTCCCAAGGTCTACCCGCGCGTCCGCATTCGAGGGGTCGATCTCGATATACCGTTCATACATCGCGATGGCCTTCGGGAAGACTCGAACATCATGATACAAATTTGCGAGCTGAAGAAGGGAGTGAGCATCCCGGGGATTTGCATCCACGGCCTTCTGGAGCGACTGAATTTCCTTGACCATGCCGGCGGAGTTGGGAGACAAGCTCTCCGGAGAATCATTCCGCGATGACTTGAGAAGTGTGAGCGTGCCGATAAGCAGGACCGCGAGTCCGAGGGTGAGTTTCCAGCTCTGGAGAGTCTTGAGAGGAGGCAGCCGGGGGGAGGAGGGGGATTTGGACGCCGGCCCGAGACGCGCTCCGCAGGAATCGCAGAACGCGGAGCGCGATTCATTCGCCTGGCCGCAGAGCGGGCAGATCAGGTTCGTCGTCTTGGATGTCCGCCCACTCCGAAGCGATGAACCGGCCGTCTCCGGCCAGTCGATGCTCGCTCCGCACGAGCTACAGTAGCTGTCAGCTGAGGCAATATCATGACCGCAGTTCCCGCAGATGAGCTTCGGGATCATCCTTCTTACATACTCCCGCTCAGTTCGAAGGCTGCAGCTTCTTCAGGTTTTCGTTGACCATGGTCCTCAATTCCTTCGAGACCTTGAAGAACGGAACGAAATGCTCGTCGACCCTGACCTGCGCTCCCGTACGGGGATTGCGAGCCATCCTCCCTTTCCGCTTCTTGGTCTTGAAGCTGCCGAATCCGCGTATTTCGATATTCTTTCCTTCTTTCAGAGCCTCGATCACGGTCTGAATGAAGCCGTCGACCACCGCCTCCGTTTCAACCTTTGTCAGGCCGGTCCCTGAGGCGATGTGGTCGACAATATCTGCCTTCGTCAAAGCGTATCTCCTTCTAGAGTTGAACATCACCCGCCTTCCCCCCGCGGCGGGCGGTTAACTAGTTTCCGTATGGCATTCGGTACTGCATAACCGGTCGGTTGAGGAGCTCGTTATTCAAGCCGAGGAGATCTGGAATCTTGGCTTGCCCGAAGACCCGCTCAAACAGGGAGAGCCCGCGCGTGCGCTCCTTGACGATCGACGGTTCGCCTTTGATCCCCGCAAGCTTTGCGGTGATAGCAACGGCGTCCTCGTAAGTCCCGATCGTATCCACCAGATGCATCCGGACGGCTTGCTCGCCTGTAAACACACGCCCGTCGGCGATGCGAACAACCTGGCGGTGTTTCAGTCCCCTCTCCCTCTCCACGACCCCCATAAATTGTCGCTGAACGTCAATCATCAGCCCCTGAAAATAGGCCTGATCCTCTTTCG
>VBOC01000070.1:0-2950 GCA_005877655.1 Ignavibacteria bacterium | reverse complement strand
TAGCCACGATCGTGTTCGCGCCGCATGAAACATAGAACCCACCGCTTGCAGCCAGGGCACCCATCGAAACGACGACAGGCTTACCGTGCTCCCGGGTCTTTTTCACTTCCTCGTAAATCTCCTGGCTCGCGACCACGCCGCCTCCCGGAGAGTCGACCCGAAACAGGATCCCTCTGATAGATCGGTCCTCACGATACTTCTTAAACTGCTTCACGACATCATCCGAAGCGACGATTTCCCCCTTCAGTTCAACCACCGCAATTTTATCGCCGGATCCGCTCACGGTCTCGTTTTCCACGCCGAGCGAATTCACAAACAGCATGAAGACGAGCGTCATCCCAAGGCCGAGGAATAACAGGAGCCCGAGGATGCCGAGAAACCATGCAGTCGAACTCTTCATTTTCATTCCGGATTCCTCATAACTCCTTGATTTTTCAACATATTATACGAAAGGCGGATACAAAAGTCAAACACTCTCCCCTCATGAAAAAAACGGATAACTTGCAAGACAGTGTCCAGGCAAGTTATCCGTTCTCCGCA
This sequence comes from Ignavibacteria bacterium, assembly GCA_005877655.1. GTDB lineage: Bacteria > Bacteroidota > Ignavibacteria > UBA10030 > SZUA-254 > VBOC01. The sequence goes on along the minus strand of VBOC01000070.1, from coordinate 2,410 downwards.
GGATGGATAGCAGGGTCCCGCTTGCGGGACTCTACCGCCACATGAGATGCGTCGCTATTTTACCTTTACTTCCACTTCCTTAGGCCTGGCCGCCTCAACCTTCGGCAGCGAGATCGTCAGGATGCCACTGTCGTAGGTCGCCTGGATCTTGTCGCTCTGGACTGAGGACGGTAGCTTGAAGGACCGCTGGAATGCGCCATGAAGTCGCTCGGTGCGATGGTAGTTATCTCCCTTCCGTTCCTGCTCGCTCTTTTTCTCGCCTCGAATCGTGAGCACATCATTCTGGACCGTGATTTTCACGTCGTCCTTGTTCACGCCAGGGAGTTCCACCTGCACCCGGTACTCGTTTTCCCGCTCCACGATGTCTACGGGCGGTAACCACGGGGCACTCTCCCCATCGGCAACCGTTCCACCCCGGAATTGATTGAATATGCGGTCGATTTCATCCTGCATACTTACCAATTCAGACGTGAGATCCGTTACGGGATGCCAGGGAGTGACATCCATTAGTGGGTTCCATCGGATGAGTTTCATATACCATGACTCCTTTCTTTAAGTCTTTGTGAGACTACTGATCATTTCGCCTTATAGTTTTATCAAATCCTGTGCCAATGGCGTGATTGGATTGGACGCTTGGAGTCAGGCGCTTTTCAACAGTCCGAAATCCAACAGGATCAGGAATTCGGACAATTTGACAGATTTGCACTGCAATCTTGTTAGATTGTGCGCCAAATTGCCCGGCCGATTGTGGAAAAGGAGGTTTTAGAACTTGCGAGGGATGTGGTGTGAAGGGGCCCGGCCGGCTTCAGGAGTGTTGGCTTTCGAGAAACCGTTCAGCATCAAGCGCCGCAATGCAGCCCGTTCCCGCGGCAGTCACAGCCTGCCGGTAGGTCGGATCGGCGACATCGCCTGCCGCGAAGACACCCGGAACGCTCGTCGCGGTGGAGGGGTGTTTCACGACGAGGTATCCGGTTGGGGTCATATTGAGTTGGCCGGCAAAGAGTTTAGTATTCGGCTCGTGACCGATGCCGATGAAAAGGCCGTCGGTCCGGAACGGCTTGACCTCCTTGGTTATCAGATTCCTGATCTTAATCCCGGTGACCTTTCTCCTGCCGTTTTCCTGGACTCCGATCACTTCCTCAACCGTTGATTCCCATACGAACGAAATCTTCGGATTTTTCATAGCCCTATCCTGCATGATCTTCGACGCGCGCAGTTTATCCCGGCGGTGAACCAGCGTGACCCTCGAAGCAAACTTCGTCAGGAAGGAAGCTTCTTCAATCGCGGTGTCGCCGCCGCCGACCACGACGACCTCAAGGCCCCGGAAGAAAAAGGCGTCGCATGTGGCACACGCCGAGACGCCATATCCGGTATACTCCTTCTCGGATGGCAATCCGAGCCACTTCGCGGACGCGCCGGTTGCGATGATGACCGCGTCGGCCCTGTATTCCTCCCCGTTCGACCGGACCCTGAACGGACGCACAGAAAAGTCAACTTTTGTCACGTCCTGGAATAAGGTTTTCGCGCTGAAATGCTGGGCCTGCTTCCGGAACGCATCCATCATTTCCGGGCCGAGGATTCCCTCGGGGAATCCGGGATAATTTTCCACATCGGTCGTGATCGTCAACTGCCCCCCTGGCTGGATCCCCTCGAAGACAAGAGGATGCAAATTTGCGCGGCCCGCATAGAGCGCGGCGGTAAGTCCCGCCGGCCCCGAGCCGATAATGATAATCCTGTGATGGTTGTCCATGGTAGCTTCGTTGTCCTTAATCGTTCACCGGCCTTGATGTCATCGCCACCGTCGCATTCCGGATCATGCCCCCGCGCTTTGTCCGTTTCATAGAACTTTTCCGGTACCGGCTCGAAAACTCATCCTCCGAAAGAGACGCCAGCTCTGTCAGCCGGGGCGCGATGTTCTCGTCGCGAGGGGCAAATTCCTTCAGATTTGTCGGTTCGGAAAATTTCGTATTCCACGGGCAAACATCCTGACAGATATCGCATCCGTAAACCCAGCGGTCGAAACGCTCGCCAAGCTCCGGAGCAATCGGTCCCCGATGCTCGATCGTTAAATAAGAAATGCACCGGTTCGAATCCAGCAGGTAGGGCCCCACGATCGCCTCTGTCGGACAGGCCTCGATGCACAAGGTACATGTCCCGCACCTGTCCACGGCCGGTTCATCGTAGTCCAATTCGATGTCGAGGATCATCTCCCCCAGAAAGACCCATGAGCCGTACTCTTCAGTGATGACATTCGTGTGCTTCCCTTCCCACCCGATGCCGGCCCGCTCGGCCCACAACTTTTCCATCACGGGGCCCGTGTCGACGTAGATCTTCCCGCCCGCGCGTGGATCTCTCCCCTGCACAAAGGCAAGCAGCTGCTTGAGACGCGCCTCGAGCACGCCATGGTAGT
>VBOC01000255.1 GCA_005877655.1 Ignavibacteria bacterium | reverse complement strand
CCGCTCAGGAGCGGCGCTTTCTCCATCAGCCGCCGCCTGATATCCACGACAATCTTCTTCGGTGAGAGCGGCTTGCCCGTCAGCGCGGCCGGGCAGGCGGCCGTGCAGCGCCCGCATTCGGTGCACGTGTAGCCGTCCAAAAGCTGCTTCCACGTCAGGTCCTCTACGTCGGCGGCACCGAACTTTGTCGCTTTCTCATCCTGGAGGTTGAGCGGTTTAAGTACGCCCCTCGGATCCAGCTTTGCCAGATAGACGTTGGGGATCGAGGAAAGGATATGAAGATGCTTTGAGTAGGGGAGATAATTGAGAAAGCCGAGCACGATCGAGATGTGCGTCCACCAAAAAAACGAAAACCAGCCGTCGAGGGCCTCCGCCGAACATCCGTTAAAAAGGGGCGCCAGCCCGCGCGAGACGAAGCGCCTCTCCGCCGCGGCCTGGAGCCCCCTTTCAATATTGGCGGCATTCTGGCCGAACATCGCGCACATGATGAGGAGGATGAGCAAAAGTATGATCGTGGCATCGAGTCGGGAATGGCCGCTTACATCGAGTCGGGGCGGTTTCGTCACATAGCGGCGCAGGAGAGCGACCACGGCCGAAAGGATAACCAGCAGACCCAGGACGTCCTCCAGAAAGGCGAGCGGCCCATAGAGAGGCCCGAGCAGGGAAAGCGTAAAACCGGGCCTGAGGCCTTCGCCGATCGTTTCGACGATCGCGAACACGAGGACCACGAATCCCCAGAAGATGAAGAAATGCATGAGTCCGGCCAGAGGCTCACGGAATAATTTCGAGTGCCCGAAGGCCAGGGTGAGCACCTGTTTCAGCCTCTCGAGCGGCCGGCCAGCCCGGGTCTCCGGCTTGCCGATTCTAAGATAGCGGATCAGCCGGAGAGTATTGAAGAAAAAGAAAGAAAATGAAAAAAGAAGGATTACGAGAAAGAACCCGGTGCGAAGAGTCATGCAGCCTTCGGGGCCTTGTCCGTGGGGGTATCAGTCGTGCAGCAGCATCTCGCCTTCGAGGACCGTCACCGCATTGCCCCCGATTTTCACGCCGACCGGCTTGTCATCCACAACCTCCAGCTCGACGGTAATCCTCCCCCGCCTGCCGATCGCGTCGCCTTGCTCGGCCTGGAACACGCACCGGCCGTTCTTGATATCGAGGAAACCGCTCTCAAACAGCTGCACGGCGAGGCCTGCATGCGAAGAACCCGTCACCGGATCTTCATTGATCCCCTGGTTGGGCGCAAAGAAGCGCGAGTGAACGATCGAATCACGGTCGACCGTCTCAGTGGTGAACACACACAGCCCGCGCAGGTTTCTCGAGTCCAGAAAGTTTGCCATCGTCAGAAAGTTGGGTCTGATCGAGAAAAGCGTATGAAGCCGTTTGACGGGAACAAAAAGGTAATCGCTTCGAAGGATCGGAATATGATTCTCGAATTCGCTGAGTGTGAGGTTGAGGACTCGTACGAGATCGATCTTGTAATGAATGGCCCGGTCAAAGGCCGGTAGGTTCAATCCGAACATGATGGAAATCAGTCCGTTGTTTTTTGTGACGTCCACAGGGAGAATCCCCGAGGCCGTCTCAAGCCGGAACTGGTACCTGCCGCCTTTCGTCATGTTCAGTCCCCCCTCCTCCGCAAGAGAATGGAAACCGGCGATCGTGGCATGTCCGCAAAGCGGAACTTCGGTCGTGGGAGTAAACCACCGGATCCTGAGATCGGCTTCCGGGCTTGTCGGCGGGAGAATGAATGCCGTTTCGGAAAGATTCATCTCCCTTGCAATCCCCTGCATCTCCCGTTCACTCAAGCTTCCGCCGTCCGGTACAACACCGGCTGGATTACCGGTGTGGGGAGTCGTGGTGAACGCGTCGACGTGCTTAATTCTTATCCTGGCCATCAGTCCTCGCCCCCTTGCCGAAATTGAATGCCTGTAAAACCCGTTTGCCCTTGATGGAATAGACAAAGTCGCCGATGCCGAATAACGAATCCGGAACGGCGTTCTGCACACGTTCATTCAGTAGTTCGTGATATAACATCCGGCGGCCGTCTGATATCATAAAATGCTGATCCATGACACGCTGAGCAGGATCGGGGCTGACCGCCGTATGGTAACAGAGCGCGAGAAGATCCCCTTTCCGGAGATATTCAATCGATTCAATCCGATTCTCCCGTTTCGTAAGCTGCTCGATCATCGGGCTGAGATCTTCATCGGCGCCCCTCCGGAAGGGAACTGGGAAATCGACAGGCTCCGCATCGTGTGAAAACGCGATTTCTCTAATAGTCGCAACGTATGCTGCATCTACAGCTCGAGTAATTTCTCCGCTCATCAGGTCAACTTCATAATAATAAGTGTCTTCGTGCCGGAGTTCAGCCGCATAAATGCTCTCCTGGTAAGCGAATAAATACCGAAGTTCCTCGTTCTTCCAGAGTACCCTGCCGCTGGAAAGCTCCAGCGCATGAATTTTTTTGTGATCGGGTAAATCAGGCATCGCGTATTCATGAAGTAAGACCACATCCTTCTGGATAGCCTCTATTCCGATCCACCATGGTTCCTGCAACTCCAGATTTCGCCATTGAATCCTTCCGGTTTCCTGCTCGATGCAGAAGAAGGAAGCCGATTTCTGGTTGACATCCCTCTCTTCTCCGACGAATCGCTTCCCCGGTGCAGGCAATAGTCGCCAGATCATTCCCTGCGCCGAAAAAACCCATGATGGCTCGAGCCATTTTCGTCTGAAACCTGTCAACCATCGGGTAACTGGCATCGTTACATTTCTCGAATAAGATAATGAATGCGCTTACCAATATCAAGAATTTCTAGGACATTAAAATTACTGCGAAAGGGTTAGCGGTAAAGATTACTTGCGTATTGTAGCAGAATGTCTCTTACGACGTTAAATGCACGTGCCCGATGACTGATCCGATTCTTGATATCAGAAGGTAATTCGGCGAAAGTCAGGTCAAATCCGTCCGGAATGAAGATAGGATCATATCCGAATCCCCCCTTTCCATACGCCTCTTCGGCGATCCGTCCGGTGCAAACCCCCTCTGTGGTCTCCATTATCCCTTTTCCGGCAACGGCAGCAACACACCGAAAACGTGCGCCGCGCTGGTCTCGTGGGAGACCGGAGAGAGCCTGAAGCAGCTTCCTGTTATTGTCTGAATAGGTCGCCTTCTCACCCGCGAACCGCGCTGACCTCACGCCGGGCTTCATGTCGAGCGAGTAAACCTCAAGCCCTGAGTCATCTGCGAGGGTTAGAAGATGAAATCTCTCGTAGACCTCACTGGCTTTCTTCAGCGCGTTTTCTTCAAGGGTCGCTCCATCTTCGACAACTTCGGGGCTATCCGGCATCCCGGAAAGATCGCGGATCTCTAGGGGCAAGTCCGACAGGATCGAGCGGATTTCCTTCACTTTTCCGGGATTGTGTGTTGCCAGGAGAACGGTAAGCATTGCGGGACAGCTTACGGGAAGAGGGATCGAACGGCCTCGTCGATGCTCCCCACTCCGGTGAGCGAGGCGGATCCGGGTTGCTGGAGACCCTTGAGATTCTGAGTGGGGAGAATGATCTGTCGAAATCCGAGTTTGGCCGCCTCCTGAATCCGTTTCTCGACCTGGCTGACCGACCGCACCTCCCCGCCCAGGCCGATCTCTCCGATCGCCACGGTTTCCGAACCCGGCGGGAGGTCGCGGAGACTGGAGATGATAGAGAGGGCGATAGCAAGATCCACCGCTGGCTCATCGATCCGGAGCCCTCCTGCGATATTGACGAAGACATCCTGCTGGCCGAAACTCATCCCGAGCCGTTTTTCCAGAACTGCAATCAATAAACCGAGCCGTCGCGAGTCGAAGCCGGTTGTGTTGCGCTGGGGAACTCCGTAGCTCGTGGCTGTGACAAGCGCCTGCACTTCAATGAGAATCGGCCGCGTTCCCTCGATGCTTGCCGCCACCATGGAACCGGAGAGACCCGCCGATCGCTGGGAGAGGAAAACCTCCGAGGGATTAGCGACCTCCCGCAATCCGTGTTCACGCATTTCAAAAACGCCGATTTCGTTTGTAGAGCCGAAGCGGTTCTTCATCGAGCGCAGAATGCGGTAGGCATGATGTTGTTCTCCCTCGAACTGGAGAACGGCATCCACCATGTGCTCGATTGCCTTTGGGCCGGCGATCGCACCTTCCTTGGTCACGTGTCCGATCAGGAATACCGGGATCGATTTCTCTTTCGCAATTTTCGTGAAGAGAGAAGCTGTTTCACGAACCTGGGAGACGCTCCCTGCAGGGGCTTCGAGCTCCGGCCGAACCATGGTCTGGATGGAATCGACGATCAGCACGCCCGGCGGAGTGCGATCGATAATGTCGGACAGCACGTTGAGGTTCGTCTCGGCGAGCACGAGGAACGAGCCTGTCGGCCGTACTCCGAGCCGCTCCGCGCGCAGCTTGATTTGCCTCGAGGATTCTTCCCCGGAGACGTACAAGACGCTCAGGCCGTCGAGTGCCGCGGCAAGCTGCATCATGAGCGTCGACTTGCCGATGCCGGGGTCGCCGCCGAGGAGAATGACCGAACCCTCGACGATGCCGCCCCCGAGTACCCTGTCAAACTCCGCCAGCCTAGAAACGATTCGGTGATCCCGGGCGATGTCGACATCCTCCAGGGGGACTGCCGCAATGTTGGAGCCTCCAGTTCTGCGGCGCGTGGCGGTTTTCGTGGCGAGCTCTTCAACAAACGAGTTCCAGGTTCCGCAATTGGGGCACTTGCCGACCCACCTGGGTGATTCGTAGGCGCAGGTCTGGCAGACATATCGCGTGAGATTTTTTCCCATCAGGTGAGGCGGATGAAAGCCGCTTGTCCGGCCGCCTGGAAGCGCAGGCGCGTCCCGGATTTCGATCAGCTATCCGATGATTCTATTCTGAGGTCTCGGCCCCAGAGAAGCTTTGCGCGAAGCAGGTCGAAGTAATTTCGATTCAATCGTTTTACGAGCTTGACGGTGTAATCAGCACGCCGGACTGTGAATTCGGCCGGTGTGTCGTAGAATCCCTCGAGTTGCCCGTCGGCGGTGAGGTGCACGGGCTTCAACGCCGATTTCACGGAGATGCGGATAACGCTCGAGTCCGGGACGAGCACCGGACGGGCGCTCAAGGTGTGCGGAGAGATCGGTGTTACGGTGATGACCCCGCTCCCGGGAACGACGATTGGCCCCCCGCTCGCGAGAGAGTAGCCCGTGGAGCCGGTCGGAGTGGCCACGATGATCCCGTCGGCGGCGTAGGTCACCAGATACTGATCGTTCACAAGCGTTTCCAATTGAATGACCCTCGGCGATATTCCTCTGTCGACTACCACCTCATTGAGCGAGCTGTAGCACGAATCGTCGTGCGTGTTTCTCGCCTCAAGGACCATCCGCTCCTCAAGAAGGTACTTGCCCGCGCGGATCTCGTCGAGGCAGGGATAGAGGTCCTCGACCGGCACTTCCGCGAGAAATCCGAGCTTCCCTAAATTAACGCCTAAGATGGGCACGCCGCGCGAGCCGACGACATGCGCGGCGGAGAGCATTGTGCCGTCGCCTCCAAGCGTAATCAGGAAGTCGCACCGATCGGGCAGATCGCCGCGCGGGCACATCTCCGTCTTCAGAAGAGGGGCTGAATGAGCATCCTCTCCGTACAGTTTGGCCAGCTCGTCCTCGACGACAAAGGAGATACCGTTCCGCCTCAGGTAACCCACGAGTTCACCGGTGACAGCCCCGATGACGGGCTTATTGGCATTACCGAGGATCCCGACTCTCATTTTCGTTCGGCCGATTCGGTCCCGCCCGGCGGGACAAGCGGGCCCGGAGGGGCGGATTCCGGGGGCGCAGGAGGGGCTTTCGTCGCCTCGTCGACGTAATTCAGGCGGAGATCCCGGAGGACTTCCGAATAGATCCTTTCCTCGTCCGGGCTCAGGTTGCCCTTCATCTTCGAATGCAGCATCTCGAGCATGTCGATGGAGATCTGGGCCTGCGAGAGATCGCGCTCGATCTGATCGGTAAAGGGGTTCTTCAGTTTTCCCATGTGCTGGAGTGCCGCAGTCTGAAACATGAGGACGAGTTGCGTCAGGAGGATCGTGTTTTTTTCTTCATTGGGCATTGTTCGCGGGGAGAAATGTCTTCAAAAGGTAAAGAAAGTCCGGGTTTATTCAAAACGAAGCAGTTCCTCCAGGGCTCGGATGACGGCCTCGACCGTCACCTCTTCTGTCCGGTGAGACGGGTGCCGGACACAGGCAATCCTGACGCCCAGCGGTTTCCACTCTTCCGGATTAGTCGGACCAAAAATCGCGACGAGCCGGACCCCCGCGGCCGCGGCAAGATGCATGATGCCGGTGTCGTTGCAGATCAACGCGTCGCACTGCCTGAACAGGGCGGGAAGCTTCCGTAACTCCGGGGGTCCCACCTCTACGCCGCCCTGCCCCGCTTGCGCCACGAATTGGCGTCGCAGATCTTCTTCCTTCGCTCCCCAAAAAAGAACAACCTGAGCGCCACCCGACCCTGTCAACCGGCTTGCCAGCTCCGCGAAGCGGGCCACCGGCCAACGGTTGGGTTCCTTCCCGGCGCCGAGGTGGAAACCGATGGCGCGCCGGCCCGGGACGATTCCCCGGGCCTCAAGTTCCCGGCGCGCTTCGCGCTCGCCGGAATCAGATACTTCGATCCGCGGGGAGTAGTCCTGCGTGCGGACGCCGATATACTCAAGAATGTCCAGATTCTGCAGAGTCTGGTGGCGCTCCCCGCCCGGGCCAGGCGCGATGAGGTTGTAAAAGAAATTCCGGCTGGATCCGGCGAATACCCGTGCCCCCGATCCGAGCACAAAACGCGCGCGGGAGATCGACGCCAACACGTCGCTTGTCAAAGAATGGCTGACCGTGTTCAGGACGACCGTGAGATCCCAATTGCTCCGGAGACTGTGATAGAACGCCGTTCCGTTCGCCCACGTCCAGCGGGAGGCACGTTCGCGGAAAACGATGACTTCATCGACGAACGGCACCATCGAGGCGACATCCTGAAAGTATTCCCGCACGACAAGCGCGATCCTGGCCGAAGGAAAGTGTTCACGCAATGCGCGCAGCGCCGGCGTGGCGAGAAGAAAATCGCCCAGCTGATCGTGCTGGCGGATGACCAGAATCGATTTGACCTTTGACCGATCGAACGAATCCGGTGAGAGTGGTTGACGCCCCAGTGTTGCTTCCAGGAGGCGCATAAGCCCTCGCCCCGCCCAATCCTTGCAGAGCGACCGGATCGACGTCATTGCCCTCGCCCGGCGCCCGTTCCCGCCAGAGGACCGCCCCCCGAGGAGAGCTCCCAGACCTTGGCATACTTCACGAAAACATAGGCGGCGGAAAGGAGTGAGAGCGTGAAGCCATGCATCCCGTCGAGGAATCCCAGACGGAGGATATACATCTTGAAAAACAGGTAGGGAGGCCGTACGAGAAGATTGTAGTAGGAGAATCTCTTTCCCGCATCCCGGGCGTCCTCGGCGGCCAGGGATGTGTAGGTGTTGAACTTGCCGAAGTAGTGGTAGAGGTTCTCGTCCGTAAAATGAAACAGATCGTGCCGTAATCGACCCACAGGCCCGCGAACCTCCAGCTTCTCGTGCACCCGGCTCCCGGTGAAGGCGCCGGCATCCTTGCGGAAGAGCCTCACGACATAACCGGGATACCATCCGCAGTGCCTGATCCATTTTCCGATGAAATACGCCCGCCTCGCCACTTCGAAGCCGGCGTACGCTGCTGATCCCCGCCGGAGAATGTCCCGGATCTCTCCGGCCAGCTCCGGCGAGACACGTTCATCTGCGTCAAGCCAGAGGACCCACTCATTCGCCGCATGTCGTAGGGCAAACGTCTTTGCCTGCGGAAACCCCATCCACCCGGCGGCGAGCACCTTCTGCGTATACTGCTTCGCAAGCTCCACCGTGCGATCTGTGCTTCCGGAATCGACCACAACGATGTCGTCGGCCCATTCGACGCTTTTCAGACAATCCACGATCCGCTCCTCCTCGTTGAGCGTGATGATAATAACCGATAACGGGGTGCGCATCCCGGTCAGGAGGCTGTCTCCCCGGGCTCCGCGGCAATCTTTTGAGCGACGAGCGCCGCGCCGACGGTAAACCAGAGAAGGACGGCGATCTCATGGTCCCCGAAATTCCACTCGAACAAACCATTGATATGAAAACCGACGTAGGCCGCCAGACTCCCGATCGTCAGGCTACCCAGCATCCAGTCGTGCCTCGTCGCGCGCACAGCCCGGAGCTCGGTGAGAAAAATTTGAACGAAAAGCGCGGCGGTCGCCGCTGCTCCCCCGATCCCCAACGTTACAAGAAGCATCATCAGATTATTGTGGAGGTGTCCCCCCTCGCCCTCTTCGATCGGCGTTATATATGTCACGTAGATTCGCTTCAAATCGATATCGCCCACCCCGAAGACCGGGCGGTCCAGGAACATTTTCCATCCCGTCGTCATCATATGAATCCGGCTGAGATTCGACGGCATGGCCGGATCGAAGATGCTCAGGGCTCTCGACTGGAAATCTGCCGGGGCGAAGAGGGCGAACAACACGATCACGAGGACCAGCAGGATAATTATTTTCCTGTTTTGAAGCATCCCGATTGCAAGCACGCCGCCGACGAGGCCGAGCCAGGAGCTTCTGCTTTGCGTCAAAATGAGGCCGACGAACAGTGGAATCCCTGCAGCCGCCGCACCCAGCCTCCAGGCACGCGGCGTTTCGGATCGAATCATGAACGGGATGATGAAAAGAAGCACGATCAGCTTGATCCCGCCTTCGGTGAGCGAGTGCTGGAAGAGCGAGAGCCGTGCGTAATGCCCCCCGAAAGAGCTCAGTGTGAAGATTTCGACGCATGATAATATTACCGCAACGCAGACCAAGGCGGCAACTGCGCTACGCAAGCGCCTCAGGTCGGTCATTGCCAGCAAGCCAAGATAGACGAATGAAATGAGAAAGAACCGTTTCATGTTGAACAGAGAGGCCCCCGGTTCGACGGAGAAGATCGTTGCCAGCGCCTCCGCCGAAAGGTAAAACAGGAAGTAGCGATCAAGGGGTGTCGCAGGAAAAGCCTCCTTGCCCCCCGCGATCAAAAGGGTCAGCCAAAGCACGATGGCACTCCCCATCGCCACGGAAGAGAGAAAAACGGAGAACGTAACCGACACAACCGCCACCAGCGTCAAACTATAGATCACTCGCAGGATGGCGCCCTGCCGCCGGAGCGCGACCGCGCGCAGTGAGGCCAGCGTACCGAAGCTCATCACACCCGGAACTGTAAATCGTACAGTTTTCTGTACAATCCGTTCGGGTTTGCGATCAACTCGCTGTGCCTGCCCGTCTCCACGATACGGCCCCTGTCAAGCACGACAATCCGGTGGGCGTGCTGGACGGTGGAGAGCCGGTGCGCGATGACAACGGAGGTCCTGCCTGACATCAGATGATCAATCGCCTCCTGAACCAGGATTTCCCCCTCCGTATCAAGCGCGGAGGTTGCTTCATCCAGAATCAATATGGGCGGGTTTTTCAGAATGGCCCTCGCAAGAGATAGCCGCTGGCGTTCGCCTCCCGAGAGCTTCACGCCCCGTTCGCCGATCATGCTTTCGTAACCCTGGGGCATTGCCATGATAAAGTCGTGAGAATTCGCCGCCTTTGCGGCCTTGACAATCGCTTCCATCGGGCACTCTTCCAGACCGTAGGCGATATTGTTCCTCACCGAATCGTTGAAGAGGATGGTTTCCTGCGTCACGATGCCGATGTTATGGCGCAGAGACTTCAGGTCGATATTCCGCAGATCGGTCCCGTCGATCATGAGGGCACCCCCTGTGGGATCGTAAAATCGCGGGACCAGGTCGACAAGCGTCGTCTTCCCTGTGCCGCTCGGGCCGACGATGGCGACCACCTCCCCTTTTTGAATCGTGAGATTGATGCCGGAAAGGACCCGGTCTTCGCCGTCGTAGGAAAACGAAACATCCCTGAATTCGATCCCCCGGGAGAATTCATCGAGCCTTCGTGCGCCATCGGCGCTTTTGATCGACGGTTGCTTATCGAGAATTTCGAAGATCCGCCGTGCGGCAGCGCTCGCCTCCTGAATGCGATTGTTCACGTTCGTCAATTCCTTGACCGGAGGCATAATTTGAAAAATGATAAACAGAAACGTGAGGAACCCGCTCGCGTTCAATGTGTGTTCGATCAGGATTTGGCGGCCGCCGTACCAGATGATGACGGCCCCCGCCGCGACGCTCAGAATCTCGGTGGTGGGCGACGCGAGATCCCTGATCCGGGTGATCCTGATCAGCGAGGAAAAATATTGCCGCGTCGTGCGGCCAAACTTTGCACTCTCGAATTCCTCCATCCCGAAGGCCTTCACGACCTTAACCCCCGAGATCGTCTCCTGCAGAACGGAGGTGATGTCAGCCAGGCGCTCCTGCGACACGCTGCGCTCGCGATGGAGCCGGATCGCAATCCAGCTGATGATCGAAAGCGAGAAGTGGAAGACCAACAACGAGATCAGCGTCAGCTTCCAGCTGATGGCGAGCGCCATGCTCAGGAAGACGATAATCAGGAGCGGCTCACGGACCATCGTCACAAAAAGCGCGCTGACGCCTCCGTTCAGAATCGAAACATCATTGATCATTCGCGAAATGAGGTCGCCGGTCCGTTCATTGGTAAAATAGGCGAGGGGGAGATCATGCAAATGGCGGTAGAGCGCGTTTCTCAGGTCCTTGATGACCCCTTCCTCCGCGTAGTTCATGAGATACGACTGCATATACCCGAAGAAGTTTTTCAACAGAAACGCCACGACGATCATCACGCAGATTCGATAGAGCACATCCATTTGCGAGCCGCTGAAAACGAAATTGAACAGCGCATTCTTGAGGCCGCCGAACAGTGCGGTCAGCCATGATGGCAGTGCCGCGGTGGGGGGCAGAGGGGCCTGACCGGGCGGCGCCGGATGGAACAGAATATCGAGAAGAGGCATGAAGAGCGAAATGGACGCACCGCTCGTGAGAGAATAGAGGACGGTGCAGACGATCGAGACCGCGATATGTTTCCAGTAGGGCCTCGCGAAGCGCACAATTCGCAGGTATGTCCGGAAATTTGTCATATGGCCGCGGCGCATCAGCGAGCGGACATTTGTTCGAGCTTCCGAAGCCCGTTGGCGCACACCGGATTTTTCGCCCGCACAGCCCGTTCATAGAGGCGGAGGTTCTCGGGTCCCACGCTGGTCAGAGGGTGATAGAGGTGGTAGAGGACGGCCAGATAGCGGAGAGTGCGGAACCTGGCGCCGGCGAGACTCAGCCTGAAGGCGATATCCGAGTCCTCGCCCAATCCCGGGGCGCGGTAATCCTCATCGAATCCGTTCACCTGTTCGAGGAGACTCCGTTCGAGCGAGAAATTGCATCCGAGGATCCGGGCTTTATTCCGGTGAAGCAGACGGCGAACGAAGGCGTTCTCGATTCGCACGGCATCCTCGAGATTGCTGCTCCGGGCGAGCAGCCCGTCGATCAGGACCCGCGGACTGAGCTTTTCGATTGAGCCGGAGGAGATGTCATCAACCGTGAGCCGCTCGGTGATCTGCCGGCTGAAGTTCACCCGCCGTCCGCAGAGGACGGCCGAGTCCCCCCTGTTCGTCCAGTGGTCGCTCAGAAACTCCCGGTGCGGGACGCAATCCCCGTCGATGAAAACGAGGTAACCGGTCTGCGCGGCTTCGACCCCCTTGTTCAGCATGACGTTTTTTCGAAACCCGTCGTCTTCCTGCCAGAGATGCACAATCGAATATGGCGCGCGAGCGCGCGTTCGCGCGATCATCTCCTTCATCTCCGCACCCGATCCGTCGTCGGCGATGATGACTTCAAAATCCCGGAAGGATTGCCGCCCGAGCGCGGCAAATACAAATTCCAGGTAGCGAACGGCGCCATAGACCGCAACAATGACAGAAAGCGATTTCTTCACCGATGCACCGCGTAGCTCACAGACCCTTGAGGCGCCGGACTTCGGGGTTTGTGATCGGGGGTCTCACGCCCCTCCCCTCGCGATCACGAAAACCGTATTCCCAGAGCTTGGAGTACAGCGCCAATGTGTAAATCGCACCGAGCGAGGCAAGGAGAAAGCCCCGGAAGCCGTCCCGGTATCCCTGCTTAGAAACATACTTTCTCAGGAAGTGGGACAGAGGGCTCAGAATTAATCGCCGAGCGCCGGCGGAACGCCCTCCTCCCCCGCCAATCTTGCCGGAGATTTGGAGGGATGTATAGTCGTTCATTTTCGAGAGATAATGGGCGATCGAATCGTACGTATAATGGTTCAAGAGCCCCGAGAGCCGCCCCGTCTCTCCGTCCACGGTAAATCCTCCGTGCACCTCGGCCTGCAGCGCGCGATACCGGTCGCGTCGGAAGAGGCGAAAGGTGTAATCGGGGTACCAGCCGCCGTGCTTCACCCACGTTCCGAACATGAACACCTTGCGGGGGATCTCATATCCATCCCTTGTTTCCCGGGAGGTCAGAACCCCGAGGATTTCGTCCTTGAGACCGTCCGACACTTCCTCGTCGGCATCGACGTACATGAGCCACGTCCCCGAGGCCGCAGCAAAGCCCCGCTCCCGCTGAGGGATGTCTCCGTCGTACTCATGTTCGATAATCGAATCGGCGTACTTCCTCGCCAGCTCAACCGTACGATCCCGGCTGAATGAGTCGACAACGACGATTTCATCCGCCCACCGCAGACTCCTGAGGCACCGCTCGATGTTTTTCTCCTCGTTGAGCGTGATAACGACGACGGATAATCTCTCCATCCGGCTACTGCACCACCAGGCTGACCAGCTTGTTCTTCACGATGACCATCCTGACAATTTTCTTCCCGTCGAGATGGCGCTTTACATTGGCGTCGTCCAACACCATTTTTTTCAAAATCTCCTCGTCGGTATCGACCGGCACGGGAATCTTCGATCGCACCTTGCCGTTCACCTGGACGACCATTTCCACCATCTC
>VBOC01000069.1:8016-12030 GCA_005877655.1 Ignavibacteria bacterium | reverse complement strand
ATTTCGGCCTCGTCAACGATGTCTTCCGGGATGAGGAAATTTTCGCGCGGGTCTTGCGGGGGAGTATCGCTATCGGTCACAACCGGTACTCTACCGCCGGTTCGTCGGACAATAAGACCAACATCCAGCCGCTGATTGTCAATTATCGTGAAGGGAATATTGCAATTTCCCACAACGGAAACCTGACCAATTACCGGCAGATCCGTAAATGCCTCCAGGATGAAGGCACCATTTTTCAGACCACCTCCGACACGGAAATCATTCTGCATCTGATCGCCCGGAGCAGAGAATCGGGCCAGGTCAGCCAGATTCTCGATGCCCTGAACCAGGTCCAGGGCGCTTTCTCGCTCGCGATCCTCACCGATGACAAGCTCATCGCTGCCCGTGACCCCCACGGATGGAGGCCGCTTGCCGTCGGAAAGCTTGCAAAGGGTTATGTGGTGGCGTCCGAGACCTGCGCTTTCGACATTATCAATGCCGAATACATCGGTGATGTCGAGCCCGGGGAGGTCGTTGTGTTCGATCGTGAAGTTCTGGAAAACGGGAGGATCAAGTTTCGCGCCCCGACAGCCGAGTTTTCGGCGAGAGCGTCGACAGTGTGCGCCGCGAGCTCGGGAAGGCTCTTGCCCAGGAACATCCCGCCGCTCCGGCGGCCCCCGACGATCGCATCGTCGTGATTAACGTTCCGGACTCGAGCAATACAGCAACGCTCGGCTATGTGAGCGAAAATAACAAGCTTGGGAACGACAGCAAGTTCGAGATGGGGCTCATTCGCAGCCATTACATCGGAAGGACCTTCATCCAGCCGGCACAGGACGCGCGGGAGCTGAAGGTGAGGGCGAAGTTCAACACCGTCAAGAGCGTTCTCAAAGGGAAAAAAGTTGTCATTGTCGACGACTCGATCGTTCGGGGCACGACTGCCAAGCAGCTCGTCAAGCTCGTGCGCAACGCCGGGGCCAAGGAGATTCATATCCGGGTCACCGCTCCGCCAATCCGGCATCCGTGCCATTACGGGATGGACTTTCCAAGCCAAGATGAACTCATCGCCAACCGCTGCGGCGGAGATATCGAAAACATCCGCCGCGACCTCGGGGTCGACAGCATCGGCTATCTCTCACTCGACAAACTTCTTGCCTCAGTCCCGCATAACAACGGCGCCAACTACTGCACCGCCTGTTTCAGCGGGGAGTACCCTACTCCAATCGATGGCGGCGGTTCGAAGGATGAGCACGAGATGTAAGTGGAGATGCCCCGATCAGTCTGGACCGTCTCGAATGTCCTGAGCTTCGCACGAGTTCTGCTTGTCATCCCGATCGCTATGCTGCTGGGGGGCGGCGATCCGTCCTCAAGATTTGAAGCGGCGGGGCTGATTGTTTTGGCGGCCGCAACGGATTTTCTCGACGGCCTGCTCGCCCGGAAATTTCACCAGGAAACCAATCTCGGAAAGGCCATTGATCCGCTCGCCGATAAGGTCGCCGTCGGCGTTGTCGCGTTCGTTTTGACGCAGCAGGGAAAGCTCCCGCTGTGGTTTTTGGTGCTGGTTCTCCTCCGCGACGGCGCGATTTTCCTCGGTGCCGCCTATGTCCGCCGTGCGAGGGACATCATCCTCCAATCCAATGAGGCGGGAAAGTGGGCAGTTGTCCTCATTGCCGCCCTGATCCTGGTGAGCGTTGTCAGTACGGGCGATCCCCGGTGGTTCAGGGACTTGCTTCTACTCGCAGCCACGGGAATGCTCGTTCTCTCTTTCGTACTGTACCTGAAACGCTTTCTCACGGTCATCCGGGAACCCCGGGCTCACTGAACGCTGTTCCAGCATCAATGCTTCTTCCATGGGATTTCTCGATAAGCTGAAGCTCTCGCGCCTCAGGGAGGGGCTCGCGAAGACGAGGGAGAATCTCCCTGCCAGAATACACCGGGTTCTCTCCGCCGCGACTTCGATCGACGATGAAGTGATCGAACGTCTGGAGGAGGCGCTCATCGCCGGCGACGTCGGAGTTGCGACCGCAACGAAGGTCGTGGGCAGGATCAGGGAGCGCGTGAAAAAAGAGGGCTATGAAAGCCCCGCAGAGCTGGACAGGCTCCTCAGGAATGAGGTGCAGAATCTGCTTCCCGACGGAGCATCGTCACTTGAGGACCCGTTTGGAATCCCCCCCGGCGCCCGTCCGCGTGTGATTCTGATTGTCGGGGTCAACGGCGTGGGAAAGACGACGACGATCGGGAAGCTGGGCGGAGCGTGCAGGTGTCGATATCATCAGGCAAGCGCAGGGGGCCGATCCTGCCGCAGTGGCCTTCGATGCGCTGAAGGCGGCCACGGCGCGCGGCTCCGAAGTCTTGATCGTCGACACCGCTGGCCGTCTCCATACGAAGGTCAACCTCATGGAGGAGCTGAAGAAAATCAAACGCGTTATCCAGAAGCTACTTTCAGACGCGCCGCACGACGTCTTTCTCGTCCTCGACGCCTCGACGGGACAGAATGCGATCCAGCAGGCGAAACAGTTCAGCGCCGCTGTGGGCGTGACGGGCCTCATCGTATCGAAGCTCGACGGAACGGCGAAAGGCGGGGTCGTGCTCGCGATTGCCGACGAGCTTGGGATCCCTGTGCGGTTTATCGGTGTCGGCGAACAGCTCGACGATCTTCAGCCGTTCGACCGGAATGCATTCGTTGACGCGCTCTTCGGGGCCGCTTCATGAATTTGACATACCGGCAGATCGACCTTCGCCTGGCGCATACGTTTACGATCGCGCGCAGCTCCCGCGATATCGAGCCGTCAATCATTGTCGAGCTCACCCACGACGGCATCACAGGGCTCGGTGAGGCGGCGCCCTCGGAGCGCTACGGCGAGTCGGCCCAGACGGTCCAACGCTTCCTCAGCCGGCTCGATCTTGGGCGATTTGAGGATCCATTCCGGATCGAGGAGATCACCTCGTACGTCGACCTGGCCGAGCCGGGGAATACGTCGGCGAAGGCCGCCGTCGACATCGCCCTCCACGACTGGGTCGGTAAGAAGCTCCGTGTACCCCTTTGGAAACACTGGGGGTTGAACCGGGAACGAACCCTGCCCACGTCGTTCACGATCGGCATCGCCTCCCCGGAGGTCATCGAAAAAAAGGTGAGGGAAGCGGAACCTTACTCGATTCTCAAAGTCAAAGTGGGCGTTCCCGGCGACCGGCAGACTATTGCCGCCATCAGAGGCATCACCGACAAGAAAATTCGTGTCGATGCAAACGAAGGGTGGAAATCGAAGGAGGAGGCGCGCGATGCGATTCTGTGGCTCGAGGAACAGGGGGTTGAGTTTGTCGAGCAGCCGCTTCCGGCTACGGATCTCGACGGCACTAAGTGGCTCAGGGAGCAGGTGCATATTCCTATTATAGCCGACGAGAATATCGGACGGCTGGCGGACCTTCCCCGGCTTCGGGACGCCTTCGACGGGATCAACATCAAACTGATGAAGTCCACAGGATTGCGCGAGGCGATGGGGATGATTCGGGCCGCAAAAGGAATGAATATGAAAATCATGCTCGGTTGCATGATCGAGACGTCCATCGGGATATCTGCTGCCGCGCAGCTCTCGCCGCTTGCCGACTACGCGGACCTCGACGGCAATATCCTGATTACAAACGATCCGTTCGAAGGAGTGAAAGTCGTGGGGGGGAAGCTGGTGCTCAATGAACATCCCGGCCTGGGGGTGGAGCTAAAAGGCGGGAGTTCCGCTCGCTAAAGAACGATCGATGCCGCAGACCATAAACATACTTCCAGAGAATCTCGCCAACAAGATCGCCGCCGGAGAAGTCGTCCAGCGCCCCGCGGCGGCAGTGAAAGAACTTCTCGAAAATTCGATCGACGCGCGTGCCCGAGCGCTGACGCTTGTGATCAAGAAGGGGGGCAAATCGCTCATCCAGCTGATTGACGACGGATCGGGGATGAGCCGGGAGGATGCCCTGCTCGCCTTTCAGCGGCACGCGACAAGCAAAATCTCTTCCTTTGAGGACCTGGAGAACATTCACACCCTGGGC
>VBOC01000069.1:7324-7960 GCA_005877655.1 Ignavibacteria bacterium | reverse complement strand
AGGCTCGAAGGGGGAGAAATGAAGGAATCAACGCAGGAGGCGGCACCCGCAGGGACATCGATGACCCTCAAGAATTTGTTTTACAATACCCCCGCGAGGCGCAACTTCCTCAAGAGTGATTCGACGGAACTCAAACACGTGATTGACATTGTTCAGCGGATCGCACTCTCACACCCGGCCCTCTCGTTAAAATTCATCAGTGATGACGAGGTCGTTTTCGAGCTCCGGCCTTCCGACCCGCTTGGGCGAGTTCGGGCGATCTTCGGCGAGCAGTTCGCCAAGACAATCTTTGCGTTCCAGGACGACGGCCAATCGGCGAGGCTTCATGGGTTTCTCGGACTTCCCGCTATCGGCCGGAAGACGAGAGCGGAGCAGTACTTGTTTCTCAACAACCGCTTCATTATCAATCGTAACCTGAATCACGCGGTGTTTAAGGCCTACGAACACCTGCTTGAAAAAGGGAGCTTTCCCTTTTTCATCCTTTGTATCGAAATCGACGCTCGCCGGCTCGATGTCAATGTCCACCCCTCCAAATTGGAAGTGAAATTCGAGGATGAGGGATCGATGTACCGGATGGTTCATTCCGCGGTGCGCAGGGCGTTAGCGGAACACGATCTGATTCCCTCCGCGGGGATT
>VBOC01000069.1:0-7282 GCA_005877655.1 Ignavibacteria bacterium | reverse complement strand
TGCGCCGCGCGTCGGAGAAACGGGGGGCGCCTCGACCGGCAATGGCGGTTATTCCGCTGGATCAGGAATCGGGGCTCAGGAGCAGCTCCCGACTGCCGTGGCTGCGACGCTTCTCTGGCAAGTGCATGAGAAGTACATCATGACGCCGATCGAAGCCGGCGTGATGGTCGTTGATCAACACGCGGCTCATGAGCGGGTCATCTACGAGCGGGTGGTCAAACGCTTCGAAGAATCGAACGCGAAAGTCCAGCAACTTCTTTTCCCACAGACGGTCGAGCTCACTCCTTCGGACGGGGCGATGGTCGGAGAACTGCTCCCGCTTCACGAACGGATCGGGTTTAGCGTCAAGATGTTCGGGAAAACCACGATGATCGTCGACGGAGTGCCTGCCGATGTCAAACCCGGCGTGGAGAAAACCATAGTGCAGGACATGTTGGAACTGATGAAAGAGGACGATCAGAATACCAAGCTCGAGCCCCGGGAAAAGCTCGCCAAGTCCTTCTCCTGCAGGGCGGCTGTCAAGGCGGGCGATCCTCTCACTCCCGCCGAAATGCGGTCGCTTCTTGACCAGCTCTTTGAGACGAAGGTTCCCTACGTCTGTCCTCACGGGAGGCCCGTGATGGTCAAGTTTTCCCTCGCCGAGCTGGATCGAAAATTTGGGAGGACTTCTTGAGAGACCCGGCAGGGAAGCCTTCACCCCCGGGCTGAAAAGATTCTGGTTTTCTCATCCCACCGGAGCCTGTCACGGTGCTCCTTCCACCAGCGTTCAACCTTCCCGTACCCGTCTTTTGTGAAATCAAGCGGGACATGCCCGCGCAGGGCATCATAGGCATCCTCGGCAAAAAGTCCGCCCTCCTTGATGACCTGGATCAGGGAGGGAATGGCATTGGGGTTCCCAAGCTCAAGAGCCGCCCTGAGGAGATTGATCTTCATTTCAGGATCTTGTTCTTGCGCCGCACTTGCGATGAGCCTGGTCGCCGCGGAGCTGTCGCCAAGGAGTCGGGTGGCCTGAATGGCAGCGGACCGCACCTCATCGGAGGGGTCGGTCAACAGATCCAATACCCGAGGCAGCGCGGAGCGCTCGCCGACGTGCGCGACGAGCTGCAATGCCGCTTTGCGTACCTGGACATCCTGGTCCTTGAGCTCCCGGATAACGGGACCGATCCACTCCGATTTCCTGTTCGCAAAGGACTCGAGGTTCGAGAGCCCCGCCTGTCGATCGGTGCTCAAGGGACTTGCCAGGAGATGCAGTGTATGCTCGAACGGATCTTCCTCCGGCTTGCGGAACAGGAAAACGCCGGCTACAAAGACTCCGACGACGAGCAACGCCAGGCCAACATTCCTCAGCGCAACTAAGCCGGATTCAGAGGTTTTCAGGTAGTGGTAAAAACCGCTCACCAGCAGGCCGCCCGCGAGAACGACGACGATGACGGGACTCGTCGGCAGTCCGGTATTATAGGATATTTTTACGCCGGCGAAGCTGATGATCGACCCTGCAATCCAGCCGATTGTGAGCCGGACGCTCAGCCGGTCCGACAGCAGCATCGCCCCGACGGAGGGAATCACGAGGTAACTGAAGACCAGGAAGACTCCGGCGATCGCTACGGAACTCGTGATGACGAATCCGAACGACATGTAGAACAGAAAATCCCAGAACCGGACATTGATA
Organism: Ignavibacteria bacterium; assembly: GCA_005877655.1. GTDB lineage: Bacteria > Bacteroidota > Ignavibacteria > UBA10030 > SZUA-254 > VBOC01. Next base: position 5,613 of record VBOC01000069.1, on the reverse strand, counting down.
CCCGAGGAAATCGCCATGAACTTCTTTCGGAAGAGGAAGTGGAAAAGGCCGACGCAGGCATAAATGAGCGCGGTCTTGATGACGACGTGCGACTGGACCCAGAGGAGTTCGCCCTTTATAATGTGATCCAGTTCCTGCGGACCCAATGCACTCTTGGATAGCACGAGGATCGTTGAGGCAAAGGTCACCGCATACACGATTCCGATAATCGCCTCGTGCGGGACTTTCTCACCGCGCATCCGGGTGACGGAGAAGAGGAAAGCCCCGAAGATTGTAAATGCCAGCGAATAGAGGTAAAGGGCATTGGCGTCATTTCCGACTTCATAGCCGAGCAAGACGCCGACCACAGTGCCGAGGGCCGCGATTTGCGCCAGGGCAAGGTCGACAAAGATGACCTTCCGGGCAATGACGTGAACTCCGAGGTAAACGTGAATACCCGTCAGGACGAGGCAGGCCGCGAGCGGCCAGAGCATCGTGGAGGGGAGATAAAACAGCTGTTCCATACTAACTCGACGCCTGGTCGATCTCTTCGATCAGGTAGGTGATAAGCTTCTCGTAGCTGTCAACAGCCTCGACTGCACCGACGTCGACATAGGTGATCACGACCTTGGCGCCGGTTCGACTGGCGACATAATCGGCCGCCTCCCGGGAATAGAAATTGTCGTTCAGGATCACCTTTATGCCTTCACGCTTGATCTGCTCCACGACGGCGTCGCGATGCTGGGGGGGAGGAGGGATGCCCGGCTTTTCTTCGAGCTCACCGGCGATCTGCAGGTTGAACCGGTCGGCAAAGTAGATATACGTCTTGTGGTACGACATGATCTTCATCCCGTTAAGCCGCTCCGCCTTCTTCATCCAGCCCCCCAGTTTTGCTTCCAGCTTTCTCCCCTTGAGCCAGTCGATCAACTCGTTGTTCTTGGCCTTGCGCGTCAGGATGTCGCCGCCCGACTTGCCGAGAGCCTTGATGAGTTCCTCGCCGAACATTGCCGCATCGAGCGTCGCTTTATAGTCGTCGAATCGTTTCTGGAAGTAATCTCGATTCCCCGGGTCAAGCTGCTTGAGCCGTTCGGCGATATTTCCGGCAATGATCCTGACGTTGAACGGATCGAGCCAGATGTGCGGATTGCCCTGGGGGTGGATATCCCCCCACGAACGCGATACCTCGGTCGGCAGCTCTTTCACAGGCACATTGATCGTCGCAACGAGGTGGCCCGGGCTTCCGGGTTGGATTGACGGGTTTCCTGACGCTTCGACCACGTTCTTTGCCCACATATCCAGCGACAGGCCATTCTCGATGAAGAGATCGGCGTCTGTTGCAAGCTGATTCATTCGAGGGGTGGGCGTAACATAGTGTGGATCCTGCTTCGGGTTGGCGAGAGCCACGGCATCGACTTTATCCCCGCCAACTTCCTGGGTCACATACTGCAGGTAGCTAAGCGTCGTGATGATTTTCAACTTCTTGTTTTGAGCGTTTGTCTGTTGTGCTGTCAGAGCGGCGAGTACCAGGGCGATGATCTTCAGTGACTTCTTCATGTTCTTATCCTTTCTAACGATTTACCCAGTACGGTTCTGTGGGATGAGATCCGAAGACCAGGTTGAGATCGAAAATGATCGTATTGAGATTATCTTGGGAGGCGATATCGCTCTGCCGATGTTCGTAGCCAAATCGAAATCTAAGGAATTCTGTTGTATAATAGCTCGCATAGAGCCCGATATTTCTTGTTACCACTCCCGCATCGCCGGACTCTTCGATCCAATCGTAACGAGCGCCTAGATACAGCCAATACGACGTTTGGTATTGCAGGTATCCGAACCAGCCATACGGGTGGATCCTGTCGAGCGCATCATTGATGTGATCGATCATGAGTGCTTCACCGCCCGCAACGATCGAATGTGATTCGCGTTCTTCGGCGGGCGCCCACTTGTATGTCAGATCCACACCATAGGCGCGCGTAGCATAATCGCCTTCTTCATCGTAGATGCTGGCGCCAATATTTAGAAGATGAACATTGCTCCAGTCTTTCGAGAGATTCAAATGGCCAATGTATGCCGGCTGCCGGACTGCGACGGGTGAGAGGGTTGAGGTCGCGAGACTTGCATTCGAGATGGCTATATCGCCCGCACGCACAACATCGGCGTTCATTTCGAACGTCGTTCCCGGAAACGGGTTGGGGAGATAAAAATCGAAATCCACACCGACGGGGTTGAAGCCGGATTCAAAAAATTCGCCATGATCGGTTCCGAGATACCGCGAGACAATGAGCGGGCGAGTTGTCCACGGAAGGTCATGAATGTGAATCTTGTTGTCTACTCCGATTGAAGCGCGGTATTTTCCGATCTTCATCTTCAATCCCAACGGTGCTGACTCAAGGACGGGAAGGCGTTTGATGAGACCATAGGCTTCTTCGGCATCGATGCCGAAATCCTTGTTCGCCTGGTTTTCGAGCGAGATGACGGCAAACGCCGAGGCATAGGGGTCGACCGCCGAACTCAATTCGACTTCGACCGTACGCAAGAATGGGCGGTTGCTTATCACGCTTTGATTCGGCGACGGATCTATGACCTCTTTGTTATCGGAACGCGCTGCAAAATTTACGGCAGTGACCATCTTCGGGTTGAAGGCGATCGGGGCCACGCTCCGGGAAACGGCATCGATTTTATTTTCGAGTTGTTCTGCGCGCCGTTCCAGTCGTTCCTCGAGTTGATCGAGTTCGCCCGACTGAGTAGAATCTCCCAGGGGAAGCTGCGTGCGCAGGCCTGCTATTTCCTGGCGGAGTTGAATGACCTCTCTGCGCAATTCATCAAGCTGTTGGTCTCTAGGCTTTTCGCCATCCTGCCCTGCGGCAACCGGAGGGATCGAGCAGAGCAGTATGATTATCATAAGTAGTCGGCAGCTCATAAAGGTTCCTTTCCATGGCGTACCTTGAATACAATTGCTGACTGTTCTGGGGAAACGTTTGGCTTTCCCGAACGCGGGAAATTGCTATCCGATTATACGAGATTAGAGGGAGGTGCGCGTCCCTGGAAGTAGTTGTAACGCCCGAAGCGGAAACTGCTCTCAGGGTTTCGAACAATGACTTCGTAGCCCGGATGAACTGCGGGGAGGATGTAGGTCTGGGGCGAGATCATGACCGTTGTGTTCAATCGGAAACACACCTCACAGAAGAGCGGATTCTCCTTCGTACCGGTTTCCGCTCCGGTCACGTGAAAAGCAGCCATTCCGGTTCCGGTAACGGCATCGTGAGTGTGTACTACAGATGGGAGTGGGAGAGTCGCGCAATAGGTCGCCGTCAGGAAAAGGACGGTGAAGAGGTGTGGGAGCGTCTTAGAGGTCATGGAATGCGGTTCCAATGTAGCCTTTTTCCTTTGAACGTGCAACCCGATAGGTTTGATCGCCGGTCTCGTGCCATGTTCAGTTCCCCTGTGGTGACTGAGAACCTTCCTAGATGTGGAGAGCGACCTTGAAGACGACATTCCGTCTTTCTCCGTACGCGGCTGCGCTGAAATAGGCGCCCTTGAGAAAATAATTGTTATCAAAGATATTTGTCACATAGATCGACGGCTCCAGCGTTGTGGTCCCATCCACGGCAAATGTGTGTCCGACCGCTCCGTCGAACGTGATATAAGGAGCCACGTGGGCATCGGCATTAAAATCGAAAAGCCCTGTTCCAAACGGGCTGCCGCTCGGGTTTCCGTTGGTGAGGCCCGATCCATAGATTGTAGTCAGACTTGCAAACCAGTCGGCGGGCTGGTACTTAATGCTGCCAACGATGGAAAGCCGTTGGTCGTGATCGAGATCGGTGGCGTCTCCGTCGTTGAGGGGAGGCAAGAATCCACCAGTGATGGCCCCCGAACCGGCCAGGTTCAGGTACCCCGCGAATGGGGTGCCGGGGTTGCTGAAGGAGAGGGCGGCCTCCAGTCCGTTGGTCCGAACCCGTTCAATATTGACGGGAGTTTTCACAGCACTGGAGCCTATCGTTTGGTCATCCACGCCCGGTTCAGCATCCTTGTGGAAGAAGCCAAGCTTGGTTCTCAATCCGAAGTTGAAGGAGTGTGAGTAGCTTGCTTCGTAAAAATTGTCTCTCTCCGGGAGCGTCGCTATGCCGTCGCTCGCCACGTTGGAGGCCAGAAGCCTGATACCTTCGATGTTATTCGGCATGAACAGCCTGCCGTAATACAAATAGGCACTGTTTTCTTCATCAATGAAAAGGTTCAGGCGAAGCCTGGGGCTCACCTGGCTTTGGAGCGGTGCGTCCGGGGCGATGTGTTGGTCGTACCGAATTCCCGCATCGACCCGCGTCCATTCGAAGGGATGCCACTCGGTTTGGCCGAAAACCCCAAAATCCGAGCCAGCATAATTGACGGTGACACTCGGACCGGGGTTGCCCGAGCTGTCGCGCGACGTGAAGGCTTCCGTCCCGGTCGTCGGTATCAAATCGATTCCTCCTTTGAGCATCACCTGATGCGAGAGACGAATATCATACTTTGCCACAAGACCGAATGAGGAGAACGAGCGGTCTTCAGACAAAGCGAACAACGTGGTGTCCCCTGCAAATTGAAACGATACCGGGCTGACGGGACTGGGGTTGAATTGTAGGCTTCCCTGACGGGCAAGGGCCCCCACAAGAAGATTGCTCTCGTGATCCTGCTCCGAAGAGATCCTGCGGTAATATGAAAGAGTCTGGAAGGAATTACCGGTCTGCTGCTGGTCCGGGGAATAGCCCTGAGCAGTGGGGTCGAATGGTACCTCAGTGGCCGTACGGCCATAGTTGAGGTTCGCCGTTATGTAGTCGTCGGGGCCGATCAGGTAATCAAATTTTCCATAGAGAAAATGGTCGTGGCCATGGTCATTGTACAGTGTTGCCACCGAAGGGTCGATCCGGCGGTCGGTTTCCTGGCGTGAGGCGGAAATGAAGTAACCGAACTTGTCTGCATGGTCGCTCAGGGAAAGCGACTGGCCGTTGGAATTGAGGGCGCGGAACCTCCCGACTCTGCCTCCGAGCGTATCTCCCGGTTCGGCGCTGGACTGCCCTAGCGGGACTTCATCGCCGGGTGAGAACGGCTTCGTGCCGTTGAACACGAGATAGCTCCCTCCATAACTTGAAAAATCGAGATGGAAACGGCCGGTCGGGACTCGGTTTTGTATGTCGATGACGGCGGCAGTCTGCCCGCCGAATTCGGCGGGAAATCCGCCGGTTAGAAATGTTGCCCTGTCGATCACCTTGGGATCGACTACCTCATTGAGACCTCCAAAAACACCCAGAGGAACCGGAACCCCGTCGACATAGTACGTGTACTCTCCGTGCATGCCTCGGATGTGAACCTCCCCCGTGGGTGCTTTGACAGTCCCGGCCAGGTTTTCCTGTATGATATTCGTCATTCTCGCTGTCGGCGGAGCGTGATAGGTTTCGGATTCGAATATCTGGTTGCCCGTTGAGAGATCGATTGAGGAGACGTTCAACTCACGCTGTCCTGTCACAACAACCTCTTGCCTGCGAATTTCCTGGAGCGATATTGAATTGGCAGTATGATTTTGATCGACGACTACAGAATCAGAGTAGTCATAATAGCCCACCAGGTGGGCGGTGATTCTGTACGCGCCCGGCTGGAGAT
>VBOC01000067.1 GCA_005877655.1 Ignavibacteria bacterium | reverse complement strand
TCATCTCGATTGCGTTTCCGGCCCTGGCAATATCTTCTGCAGTGAGTCTCTTCACGCTCGTAAACGTGACGCTGTCTTTTGACAAGAAGAGTTCGATGCTCTTCGGCAAGTGAATCCAACTCCCCTCGCCGTTAAACACATCGATCGTCACCCTTGATATTCTCTCTTGCTCCTGCAGATCGATGACGGCTTCCAAATCGGGTCCCTGGAAACCGAGCCAGTCCTGACCGTACCGCTGAAAGTCTCCCCGAATTCCGTTGACTAGCGTGAAGGGCCCGTCGCCGTAATACTTCTCGTCCGGGGGGGCCCGGAGCTCAATGGGCTTGCCCGTCGATTTGGAGAGGGTGAACTCTTGTTCAAGCGTGCGACCTCGTTTTGTTCCATCCTTGAAATACGCAACTTTGACTGTGCAGCTTTTTTTCAGAATCAGCGCCGCTTCATAGCGGGGCGACGATATCTTCGGCTCGGAACCATCGAGCGTATAATGAAGTCCTGTTGAATCAAATGGTGTCGATAGCTCGAGCAGAATCCCCTCTCCTGAAACGGAGTTCTTAACGGTGGCCTTGATCTCGTACAAGGCTTTTGAATAGTTCACACCCAGGAAGTCCAGGACCTGAAAATGGCGAATTAGCCGCCGTTGAAAGTCGTCGTAGTTGCGCGCTCGCTTCGGGCTCCACACCACCTCGGCCAGCGCGGCCATGCGCGGCATCGTCATGTATTCGATATGCTGCGGAGTGGCGACGTACTCCGTCCACATGTTTCCCTGCGCGCCCATGATATAGCGCCGCCTACTTGGTGAGAGTTTTTCAGGCACTGGTTCATAAGAATACACCTTCTCTACCGGAGTGTATCCCCCTATGGCCAGGGGTTCGTACTTGGGATTCCCCTGATAATGATCAAAATAGCAATGCGAGCCGGGACTCATCACCACGCGGTGCCGCTTCCTTGCAGCGGCGATCCCGCCGCTTGTTCCGCGCCAACTCATCACTGCGGCGTTAGGCGCCAGACCGCCCTCCAGGATTTCATCCCAACCGATGATTTGTTTCCCCTTCGCGTTGAGATACTTTTCAATGCGTTTGATGAAATAGCTTTGAAGCCCATTCTCATTTTTCAGCCTCTTCTTCTTGATCAATCGCTGGCAATGAGCGCAGGTTTTCCAACGCACTTTCGGACACTCGTCCCCTCCGATGTGAATGTACTTGCCAGGAAACAGCGGGCAGACCTCCTTGAGGACGTTTTTCAAGAATGTAAATGTTGATTCCTTGGGGCAGTAGACGTCGTCGTAGACACCCCACGCTTTACCGACTTCGAACGGTCCGCCCGTGCATGAGAGGTTTGGATATGCAGCGAGCGCGGCCAGGAAATGCCCCGGCGTCTCAGTGTTGGGGAGGACGGTTACATAACGCATCTTTGCGTACGCGACAATCTCCCTGATATCGTTCTGTGTGTAATAACCGCCATAGCGAACGGTATCGAACTTCATATCACTGTAGGGTCCGACCATCGAACCGTTACGCCAAGCTCCGTACTCAGTAAGCTTCGGATACTTCTTAATCTCTATCCTCCAACCCTGATCATCCGTGAGGTGCCAATGAAACGTGTTCATCTTATACATTGACAGGTAATCGATGTACCTCTTGACGAACTCCTTTGGAAAGAAATGTCTCGAGACATCAAGGTGCAGTCCCCGCCAGGGAAAACGGGGCCAATCGACGATCGCGACGCCGGGGATCGCCCAGGCGGGAATGGGTTGTGCTTCTTTTCCGAAAACTTCCGCGGGGAGGAGTTGGAGCAATGTTTGCACGCCGTAAAATAGGCCGGCCCCGTCGGCAGCGGCGATGCGCACGTCTTTGGTCGTAACGGAAAGCCGGTATCCTTCGGGCGGAAGCCCCTTTATGAGCATGCGATTGAAAGAGATAATGTTTGATTTCGGTTTTCTTTTCCCAACGATGACTCGGAGAGGAAATCCGGTCGTCGTGCGTAATCTGACGGCAAGCGACTCGGCGACAGCCCGGGTTTGTTTGTCGGGCGGTGAGCAAACAATCCTGGTGAGGGAGTCGATCCGGAAGCTTCCGTCTTTGAGCTCCAACTTCACAGGTTGCGGGATAATTGCAGGGGGCTTCACGTCGTACGAAGAGTTTTGCACAGCGTCTTGCATTGAGGCATCAGCATCGCGAACATGCACGGGCCCGGAGGAGATCAGACTAAATAACACGAGAATTGAAATTGAAATGGTGGTTACTATGTCAGTTACCTCCCTCAACTGCTTTGCTTAGTTCAATCACGATCTTGCCTGGTTCCATTGCCTTTCGATAGAATATCGGATATTTCATTTCTCCGGGAACGATCATTCAACACGCGTTCCGCCATCAACATGGACAATATACGGCTTTCCTCCAACCTTCTTGATAGCCTCGGCGATAGTCTCCGGGTCCTTCGGAGCATAGACGAACATCGATCCGCCTCCGCCGGAGCCGTTGATCTTCCCTCCGAACGCCCCGGCTTCGAGAGAGGCATCGAGCATTCGATCGATCTTTGGAGTTGAAATATCGAGAGCGCTCCTGAGTATTGATTGGTGCTCGTTCAACAAACCTCCGAACGCGCGCTCGTCAAAAGAAGAAGCATTCAAAAGCTCGCGCGCATTCAGCGTTATATCCCGGTTGCAGATGGTAGCGAGTAAAAGGGACTTCTCCGCCGCGGCAAAACCTGATGCATGGCGGTCGAGGTCTTCCCGGGTTAAAGCCTGCAGAGAAAAATCGGGCAGCCGGGAGGAAATGCGCTTCACGAGGGAAACGACTCGATTCTTCACATTTGAGAGGACCTTCTGTGTGTCCTTCGGCTCACCCGAGTCGCCAAGTACAAAAGTTCCCAATTCTGGAGTGAGTGTTTCGATGCTAACAGCGGGATGATAGCTTTGGAAGAGAACCCCCCCCAGCGCCGTTGCGTATTGGTCCATTCTTCCACCTGCCCCGTCAAACTCAAGTACTTCAGCGACGTGCGCGTAAATCGCACATTCTTCCGGGGATAGTTCCTTGTGTTGGTCACTCATCCGGGCGAGAAGGTTAATCCACGAGACAATCATCGCCGATGAACTGGAGGCTCCAGCGCGGATGGGAATCGATCCATGAATCGTACACTCGAAACCACTCGAGAAGGTCAAACCCGTGTCACGCAAGACCTTAAGGCCGCTTCGAAAGTAGTCCCGCTCCTCCCCGTACTTGAGGGGCGCATCAAGCTGTATCGCCCAGTCGCGTCCTACGGGGAGCGCATGGATAAGGATGCTCGGATCCGGACGGGGTAGAGCCTCGATGTTCACCCGAAGAGAAATCGCGCACGATATGACCGGGAGTTCCAGATAATCCTGATGTTCACCGAAAAGACAGATGCGTCCCGGCGTCGAAACTTTCAGGTGCGCGTTATGGTTGGGCACAGGCACCAATGTTTTAATGTGTTCACCGTTTATGGAGCATCTTCCGTGGACGGACTATCTTCCGTTGATCGACAACCGTGGTTGATATACTATCGTCTGTGATAGCGAATGATCGCTGATGGATCATTTTCGTTGATAGATTATATTCCCGCCGAGGATCGTCATATCAACAGTTACGTTTTCTATCTTTACCGGATCGATCGTGAGAATATCGTCTGATAGAACGACAAAATCTGCCAGCTTGCCCGGTGTGATCGAGCCCTTCTCGGCCTCCTCGAACGCTGCATAGGCGTTATTGATCGTGTATGCTTCGATCGCTTCCGGCACTGTGATTTTCTGTTCGGGAAACCAGCCGCCTGGGTGGGCGCCGTCGAGCGTCCGGCGCGTGACGGCCGCGTATATTCCGAGCAGAGGACTGAGCGGAGCCACAGTCCAGTCGCTGCCAAAGCAAAGCTTGACATGACTATCAAGAAAAGTCCGGAATGCATAGCTCGTCTTGCATCTCTCATGCCCGATGCGCGACTCCGCCCACCTCCCGTCGTCGATGGCGTGATACGGCTGGGCCGATGCGATCACCCCCAACTCTGCGAAGCGCTTGAAGTCGCGCCGCCGGACGTGCTGGGCCCGATCGCATGAATCGAGAGCTGGAGCCCGGAGCTGTCCGCGGCCAGAGCCCATTTCTCCAGCCGGCCGTCCTGAACAATATCGGTTGCCAGACCGTGTGTCGCCGGATCCGATATAAACGGCTCGAACATGAGCGCCGTGGTCGAGCCGAGCGACCCGTCGGCAAACGCCTTCAATGATCCGATCCTGATCCACTCATCCCCGAACGGAACGCGGATGCCCGTGCCGATCAGTTGTTCCCATTGGGAGATCGGCAAGCGGGAATAGAAGCGCGCCGTCAGCTTACCGGGGTTCTTCAGCTTCTGGTAAATCTGCAGATGGGCAGGGGTCGACATATCCTGGATGCTGGTCACTCCGTACTTTCTTGCCTCCGCGAGAGCGAGCTCCGCTGCCTCCATCATTTCGCTTTCGCTCGGGTCCGGAATGATCTTATCCACATAATCCATAGCCCCATCCTTGAGAATCCCTGTCGGCTCCCCCGTCTTCGAATCCTTCACAACCGTGCCGCCCGGCGGATCAGGAGTCGCTTTCGTGACCCCGGCCAGTTTCAGCGCATAGCTGTTCGCCAGAGACATATGGCCATCGTAACGGTTGACGAAGACGGGCGTCTTCGGCGTAAATTTGTCGATGAGCTCCTTTGTCGGGAGACGGCCGCCCTTCCATCGATCATGATCCCAATCGCCGCCTGTGATCCATCGATCGGGATATTTTTCTGCGCGTTCCTTGATGATCGCTGCGAAGGCACTCTCGTCATCCGCATACCGAAGATTGACGCTCCCTAATTGAATCCCTCCGCTGATGAAATGTGTGTGATCGTCAATGAAGCCGGGGAGGGTGAGCTTTCCGTGGAGGTCGACGATGGTTGTCGATGGGCCAATGTGAGGTTTGATCTCCTTCTCCGAGCCCACGGCAAGGATTCTTCCCCCGCGAGCTGCGATGGCTTCGGCAACGGGATGGGCATGATCTACCGTGTATACCTTCCCGTGCGTGAAAACCACGTCAGCTTGAGGAGCGGAGGCGGATAGAGTTGCACTAAGCGGCAGCATGGCCAGCGCGAAGTCTTTCATCCTTCAGGTGCCCGCGCGACCTGCTATCGCCGAACAGATCATTTCTGCTTCAACTCCTCATCCCAGCCAATCACCAGAGTAATCGGCGAAGAGGCCCCGCGGTCTGAAAACGAGTTCACGACGAAGCGTTGGCAGCCGATCTTTTCAAGGATCTTGTAGTGCGATATGCTTTGACCGATCATGGTCTGCACACCGGATGGAAACCCAATAAAATGAGAAGTGTCGCCCCGAGGGGCGATTAGGAACGGTTAAAGGTAAAGAGTTTTTGAGGAAGGGTCAAATGTGAAAAGGAGGAGGGTACTCTTGATCAAATGGATAGAGTACGGATGGTCAAAAAATGGTACGACGCCTCTCCGACGGCCTGGCCCCCATTTCGGCGAGCCCGGGTGTTCCGCAGAGAGGCGCCGTGATTTAGAGACGCGCCGTGATCTACTTAGAAGCTGACGTTGTACGAAATTCCACCGCCGATTCCGGCGTTATTCCAGTCCTGGCTCTCAAGCGAATTACCGTTGTCTTTCTTCGCGAAAGCGTGATCGAAGTTCCCGCGAATGTCGAGGGCGACATCATCGTTGAGCCTGAAGCTGACACCCGCGATCCCTTCGACGCCAAAGCTGGTCGTCTTTTGCTCGTTAGCGGAGACCGTGACGGTGTTCCCGTCCTTTCGGAGCATGTAATTGAATACTCCGCCGGCAGCACCGATGTAGGGCTGCACGATGCTTGAATTCAGCAACGAACCGAAGTTATACGTCACCCCACCGAGAACGGGAATCGAAACCAACTTCAGTCCATCGACAGACTGGAAATTCGTCCAGCCGTAACCGGATTCAACATACAGCGTCGTGCCATAGCCGAGGCCGTATCCGATGCTTCCGCCAAAGTAAGGTCCCACTTTCGAATCTGTCGAATTAGCTCCGACGAGGACCGATCCAGTCGAGACTGCGCGGACATTCAGTTTATTATCCGCGGCAATCTGGGCGGAAACGTTCGTTACGGTGATCGCAACGAGGGCGACCGCCACGAGCAGTGCATAGATGAAGCTTTTCATGACGTTACTCCTTATTTTTTTATTGTGGTTGGATAATGAGTTCACTGTTGACAGTTTACCGTCATGTCAGGGACTCTGAAATTGAGGGATCATGGCCGGTGAAGCCGGTGCCGATATCAGAAGATTAATTCTTGCTTCCAGATATTTTAATGAAGAGATACCATGAGCTCTATCCACAAGCTTTCCCCCCTCGAAGAAGAGAAGCGTTGGGATCTTATTGACGCCGAAATCCTTGGCCGTTTTCTCATTCTTGTCCACATTGACGGTGACAATTTTCAGGTCTGCGGCATGACGGTCGCCGATTTGTTCGAGAATGGAAAGCGCGATCCGGCTGGGGCGTGACCACGGTGCCCACAGGTTCGCGATGACGAGCCCGCCGGCATTCAATACCTCCCGCTCAAACTCCGAATCCTTAATTGCTGTCAGCTTCATGAATTTCTCCTTGAAAACATTGTTCAATCATCACAGTAGACGATGAAAGCAGGTCGAATATTGTATCGTGAATACCGCAGCTTATGGCGAGCGGCGCATTCACGCGATTACTTGCTCTCGGGATGCGATTGGACGCTCTTCCACAGGAGAAGTACTCACGCGCGCATCCAGACTCAGCGGCCCGGCGCCGAAGTAGGTGATGAGAAGCGCGCCGCCCAGCATCGCGATGTTTTTCATGAACATGATCTGCTGCATCTGAGCCATCATCGGGTCGGTCACAGTCCAGAAATTATGCAGCATGACGGTAACCGGCACCAGGAACAATGCGAGAAGCAGACCGCCCCATTTTGCCTTATAGCCGAGGGCTATGCTAAGACCTCCCAGAAGCGCCATAACGCCTGAAAGGGGAACCGCGATCGAAGCGAACGGCACTCCCTGGGAAGCTGCGAATGCGATCGTCCCCTTCGAGAAATGACCAGGACTCGCCATCAGGAAGATGAGTGAATAGAAAATTCTACCTAACAAGACTGCGTATTTCATACAGATACCTTCCTTTCTTTTGAAAGTACGATCATGAGATCAGTGTAACGGTTGAAAGCCACAACGTTGCCGGAAGTACGTATTGACATATCCAAATGTGTCGATATATTGAACAAAAAATATGCTTTACCGTTTCGCAGAAACTGAAACCAGCGCTGTGAATTCATCGAGCGCTTTTTTGTTCACCGAAATGATGTGATGCCGCCCGTTTTTCTCAACGTCCAGAAGCCCGGCCTCGACCAAGACCTTGATATGATGGGAGACGGCAGGCTGGGAAAGGACCGCAATTCCCACGGCGTCCCCGCAGGTAATCCGGCCGCGTTTCGCGATCTCCTGCAGGATTCGGACCCGCGATTTATCGGAAAGGGCCTTGGCGATCTTGACGATATGTTCTTCAGAAGTCTTCATTTGATACATTTAAATATATGGATATGTTTTATAAAAGTCAAGTTTTATGTTTAGATTGTTGAAGATGCCCTCACCCGGGGCCAGGGGCAGCATTACCAACCAGGCGTTACTCACAAGCATGAAATTGCAAATTCGCAGCGGTCTGGAGACTGCCTATCCAGATGTCTACACGCCGGAGGTTCTTTCCGCCCTTGCATCCCTAGCCCGGTTTAATGAAGCCCAAAAAGCCCTCATGGTAAAGAGAATCAAAAGGAGGACGGAACGGGCGCGCAAAAAGCAGCACATTGAATTCTTCGATCCTACAGGGTCTATCCCGGGCACGAGCATTAAGGTGCAGGATGCAAGAGGCGGTAAATTTACCGGTTCAGAGATTCCCGCCGACCTTCGGCGGCAATGGGTCCAGGGAACGGGGCCGGGGGCCAAGCCCCACGCCACAACCAAGAATAGCATACGGAATGTTGCCTATGCCCTTCTCTCCGGCGCCGATGGCTGGATGTTTGATGGGGAGGACGCATTGGGTCAGATCACAACCATGTCCCTGGACAACCAGCGGAACCTCAAACTGGCCTTTGCCCAGGATCCTATGTTTATGGCAGTCGCCCAGCAGGTTTCGGATGAGATGAATCAATGGGCTCTGGGATTCTTCGGCCGCAAGATCATCGCTGACTGGAAGAAGCAGCTCGGTTTTACGACAAAGATCTTTCGTGCGCGAGGGCTTCATCTGGACGACCGGCATATTCGAGATGATGCCGGCGTGGCGTTGTCGGCATCGATCGTCGATCTCGCACTCTATGTTGCGAACAACTATCAACAATTGCAGAAGTCCGGTTCATCCCTCGTCCTGTATCTGCCGAAGATTCAGACCGCCGAAGAGGCGGCGCTCTGGAATGATATATTGAGCGCGCTTGAGGAGCACCTGGGTCTGCCGGCGGGAACAATAAAAGTTTATGTTCTTGTTGAACAAATAGAGGCCACATTTCAATTGATGGAAATTCGCGCCGCCCTCGGGAAGCACTTCGTCGGCTTCAACACGGGTCGTTGGGATTACATCAACAGCGTGGCGGATGCGCTGGCATGGGACAAGAGTTTTGTCAACCCGAACATCGAAGCGATCGTCATGACGTACGGTTACATGAGAAATTACGAGGATCGCGTGCGCCGGGCGGTGAACACTCCGGATATGAACGGAAATTTTGCGCTTTGGCAGGGCGGTATGGAACCGAACATCCCGGTCGGCTCCAAGGAAGGCGTCGCGGCGAGCATGGAGAAAGCAGTGGCGGGCGCGGTGCGGGAGCAAAAGGAGGGGGCAAGAGGAGGGGCAGGACAACCAATTGGGAAGATCCTTCCCCGTTTTAACTTACACCCAAAAGGACGCGGAGGGTCTTCGGCTGCTCGAGCCTGCACCAAGGACAATTCGCGGGGCCCGCGATCTACTCAGCGTGGCCTTGCAATACGGTAACGCATTCGGGCAGGGATTTCAGGCCGCGGCCTTGAAACCGGCCGACTTCTTTGAGAATGATGACATACTCTATTTGATGGAGGACATGGCTACCGGCGAAATTCGACTGAGCATTCTCTGGGAATGGATTCACAAGGGGGCGAAAATGACAGAGGGTGATTCCGAAACAGGCCTCAAAGCGGGAGATGTATTTACGGCAAATATCTTTGCCAGACTCCTGAAAGAAGAATATGAGAAGCTGCGGCGGGCAAGAAACAAGGACGTTCACGACGACTCCAAGAATACGACCTTACCGATCGCCCGCGAAATTGTCGAAACGTACGTCGGGGAAGATATTAAGATTCCCTGGTACATCGATCTTTTGAACATCAATTTGAATAATCACGATTTGAACAGTGCGAAGAATCGGATTCGACTGTACGTTCAGCGATTCAAGAAGGCCGGCAGCAGGATTACGGAAAACCTGGATTTTGCGCTGTCCACAGACTGATCGATCTCGCCGGAAGGAGAGAATGACCTCATCGAAGGAAAAACTGAGATGATCGAAGAGAGGAATGACTTCATCGGAGAAAGGGATAATCTCGAGGGAGGGAAAAATGGGCTCGACAGAGGGAAGGACTGATGCCAAATCAGATGGAAGAATGCTCTCATCGGAGCGAAGACTCGCCTCATAAGCAGAAAGGATGCGCTCTACAATGGAAAAGATGCTCTCATCGGATGTAAGAATGGATCCTTTTGCCAGGGAAGTATCAGAGACGCAGCAGTGGTTCTGCACCCCTCGATTCAAAGGCATAACACGCCTCTATACCGCCCGGCAGGTGGTCGAACAACGGGGAGCGATTCAAACCGAGTATCCGATCGCACGGGATGCCGCCGAGGGATTTTTTAATCGACTGAGAGAATTGTTCTCCCGCCGCGAGCAAATTACGACCTTTGGTCCATATTCTCCCGGCCAGGCAGTCGCGATTAAGCGGATGGGCATCGAGGCCATTTATCTGGGGGGATGGGCAACGTCTGCCAAAGGATCGACCACCGAAGACCCGGGACCCGATCTTGCAAGCTACCCGTTGAGCCAGGTTCCGGATGAAGCGTCGACACTCGTGAGGGCGTTACTGGCTGCGGATAAGAATCAGGAGTTTGCAAGATCGAGAATGAACGATGAAGAACGGAGGGCAAACCCAAGAATTGATTACCGCCCGTTTATTATCGCCGATGCCGATACCGGTCACGGGGGGGAGGCCCATGTTCGTAATCTCGTCCGGAGATTTGTCGAGATCGGCGTGCCGGGATACCACATCGAGGATCAGAAGCCCGGCGTCAAGAAATGCGGTCATCAGGCCGGAAAAGTTCTGGTTCCTCAGGATGAACAGATCAAGCGGCTCAATTCCGCCCGGTTTCAACTCGATATCATGAGGGTTCCGGGAATCATTGTTGCCCGCACCGATGCCGAAGCGGCAACCTATCTGGACGGACGGGGAGACGAGCGGGATCATCCATTCATCCTCGGTGCGACGAACATCCATATGCCGAGCTATAAGGTTGCCTCCCTGGCGATCTTCAAGAGGTTTAATCAGAAAGGGGTTGACGAAATAACGGGCCATCTCCTGTATCGGATCTCCGACAGAGATTACGAGGTTGCTTTCGCATGGCTTGAGCATGTCGGCCTTCTTTCGTATATCGATGAAAAAATTGAAAGCCTGAAAAAGAGCAAGGGATCTGTTGTCGATAAGACGCTGGACGATGTTACGACGAAGTTTGTCGATGTATGGCAGATGGAAGCGGCGCTCAAGACGTACGGGCAGGCGGTCGCGGACGTGATGAAGTTTCACATCGATGAGGGCGCTGGCTTTGATTTGACGATTGATGAATGGCGCCATTTTGCTGATATAGTTTCGTTTCGTGAGGCGAGCGAAAAGGCCAGATCGATGGGCATCAACATCACCTGGGATTGTGATTTATCCAAAACGCCGGAGGGTTACTATCAGATCCAGGGTGGAATCGACTACGCGATTGAAAAATCTCTGGCGGCGGCGCCGTATGCCGATGTCCTTTGGATGGAAACAAAAACGGCGATTCTGGCCGAAGCGAAAAAGTTCGCCGACGGAATTCATGCGCTGTACCCGGACAAAATGCTGGCTTACAATTTGTCCCCTTCATTCAATTGGGACACCACGGGGATGACCGACGCTCAAATGCGGGACTTTCCTCAAGAGCTGGGGAAGCTCGGGTTCGTCTTTAACTTCATCACCTACGGCGGCCACCAGATCGACGGCGTGGCTGCCGAAGAATTCGCCACGGCGCTGCAGGAAGACGGGATGCTCGCGCTCGCCCGTTTGCAGCGGAAGCTCAGGCTCGTCAATTCTCCCTACAAGACACCCCAAACCTATGTCGGGGGACCCCGGTCGGATGCGGCGCTCATGGCTTCCACCGGAGGCACCGCTACCACGAAAGCCATGGGGAAGGGTTCCACCCAGTTTCAGCATCTGGTCCAGACGGAGGTTCCTCCCAAAGTTCTTGAGGAGTGGCTCGCGTTATGGTCGAAGGAACATGGATTTGCTGATTCCCTGCGCGTTTCGCTGCGGCCACACACGGCGGGTTCGGAACTGCTTGCTTTAAAGATTTTCGACGGAGGAAATGCAGTAATAGCGGATGCAATCTTTACTTCAAACCAGGATCGGAGGAACCGGAACTTCCTTTCCATAAGGGACCAGCACACGTTTAAGAAGGAATTCCGGCAAAAAAGACTGATGACGCTGATTCACTTATTCCTGATTCACCGTTACAAGTCGACCTCGATCCATTACGTCAGCCCGACCGAGGACAATCTCAAGCAAACGCAGGGAATGAAGGCATTGGGTATCTATGACGAGGTGAACACGGAGGTGGGAGATGTGATCGTGGCGCGCGTCAATACGAAGCACGTCAAATCCCTCATCAATCCGAACGGGAAAGAGCTGAAAAAACTGATTGCCAAACGGTAGGAGGATTGATCGGATCGCCGGCAAGGCGCCTGGATCAGATCACGGGAAAGGCGCTTGGGTCAGATCACCGGCGAGGCGTCTGGGCTAGAAGTTTGAGAGAACGATTCACCCGCACCCCGCTGAAAGCATCCACTCTCCTCCATTCGTTCAATCCGGTTCATCAGATTAACGATGATCCTTATCCCCGTCGTGTTGACGCCGCATACCGTGTCGAGATGATGGACCAGCCGCAGGCGGCGAATTGACCCGAGGTCGAAAAAAAAGCCTCCCTGCCCGGATTCTACCGCAGGCGGGAGGAGTCCATTCTTATGGTAAAGGAGGATCGTTCGCCGCGGAACGTGAACAAGGTCTGCCGCCTCTTCTATAGGATAAAGCGCATCCGGGTCGGGAGCCGAGAACTGAATGGTCTCGGCCGTTAAGTCATCGGTAATGTTCATCGTTCTCTCCATGGTGTTGGTTCATGTAAGCGCCTGCCGGAGCGTTTCCTCCCGCAGCCGGCGTTGAATTGAGATGATGTTCTCCTGCACCTGCTGAAACGTCGACCCCGCAATCATCGCAATTTCCTCCGGCTCGAAGCCTTCAACAAAGTGAAGCTCAAACACGTCGCGTTCGGGCCGCGACCACTTGCGGACAATGCCCTGAAGGTGCTCGAGCAGGTCTTTGCTCTCCACGACTTGTTCGGGTGTTGGTGCATTCGGGTCAGCGATGAGGTCTTTAGTCTCGACCACGGGCGGTTCGAGTTCGTCAATGATGATGTCGAGCGGATGTTCGGCATCGTATCCCGCTGCCGCCTCAGCATCGTCGGCGAGTTCCCTGGATTCATGGAGCGAAACCTGTTCAACTCTTTTCTGTTTGAGGCTTCCCCTCTGACGGCGGAGTTCAAGGTGAATGAGGCGGTAGAACCCGACCAGAGGATTTATCTTCCCCGCCTTCCGGCCGTTCTGGGCGGCGGCCTGCCGGGCGACTTCATCGACGATATCGCGGGCGTCCAACGAACCCGGAGGGATGTCCCCGGAAAGTTCATCGTGGCGGAGGTGGCGGCGAACATGGCGCACCAGCCGGGCGTAGTGCTGCTGCAGAATTTCACGCACTCCCTCCCTGAGTTCCCGGGGCCCCGCCCCTTCGGGCCCCGGATGGGAGGGAATTGCGGAGGTGTTACGCTCTCGTAATTGCTCACGTTGTTCCTTGCCCTTCCGACGGGGTTCACGCCGCAACTGGGCCTTGAGCGGCTCCAATTCGCGCAGGAGCGCTTTCACGGCGTCGTCGATGGCTTTGATAATGTCCCGCGCAGACTTCTCGCTTCGGAGAATATTAGATGGGATTCGAAGCGTGAGCGCCGCACTATAGAGCAACTTCCTCACGTTCCGTTCGAGGACAATCTGCAGGTGAACGGTACCGGGCGGAAAATGACTGAGGTGCTTTTCCAGCTTGGCGATCTTTCCATTGAGCTTCTTGCGGAGGAATTCGTCCTCCACGATATTCTTAGTGAAGAGATTCCAGGGAATGGATGTTCGTTGGGGCTTCGTCATCGTTCTATCCTTACGAGTTGAGGGATCCTGGCCGCGGTTGCGGCTTGGGCGGATGTCTTTGGTCTGGTGCATGGGGGAGGTTAAAGAGCGACCCGCATACCTCGCCATGCCTGCTCGGCGTCTCGCGGGCGCAGCGAGTGCATAAACATTGTTTCACCCACGTTTTCCGTTGTAACCAGGCCCAGAAGCCTGCCGTGCCGGTCCACGACGGGCAACACCGGACTGTCGTGTGCCTGCATGAGACGGTACGCTTCGTCGAACCGGTCGTGCGCCCCGACCGCGGGCAGGTTGCGGTGCATGATATCTGTCACCGGAGTCGCAGGGCCGTGCCGTTTAAGAGCGGCGATCATGTCGTCGCGGGTGAGCACCCCGAGTACCCGGCCGGCGTCATTGAGCACCGGAAATTCATGCTGGGACGTGCGAAGCAACATTTCCACCGCCTCATCGAGCGTGGCGCGCCAGGGCAGGGTGAGAACATCTGTTAGCATCGCGTCGGACACCCGGAGGGTCATGGAGAGGTCTTTCATCTGAGCCATGATCGACTCCTGTTGCGCACCGAGGTAAATGAACAACGCGATGAAAACGAGCATCGGGTTGGTGAACAGCCCGATGAAGCCGAACAGAAACGCCAGCGCCTGTCCGATCCCGGCGGCAATTTGAGTCGCGCGGGTGTAATTCATGGTCATTGCAAGCAGAGAGCGCAGCACACGGCCGCCATCCATCGGGAAGGCGGGCAGGAGGTTGAAGAGCGCAAGCGAGATGTTTATGGAGGCCAGCTTGTCGAGAATTGTTATGCCGGGCTGGTTCAGTTGCTGGAGGTGTTCAAAATCCGCGCGCCGGCCAAGGATGAAGACAAGCACTGCCGCGATGACAAAGTTTACCATCGGACCGGCGATGGCCACAATGAGCTCTTGCCACGGCTTGTCGGGCATGCGCTGAAGGCGCGCAACGCCGCCGATCGGCAGCAGGGTGATATCGGGAGTGCGGATGCCGAAGGCCCGTGCGGCTATGGCATGCCCGAGCTCATGCAGCAATACGCATCCGAATAACGCCAGAATAAACACCACCCCTGCGGTCGCTGCGTCGATGCCGGCGACCTGATAGTATGTAAATCCAATCCATGCGAGGAACAGCAAAAATGTGACATGGATGCGAATTTCAGTACCGGCGATTCGGGCAATTTTGATGGACCAGCGCATAGCGATTATTCAATGTGTGGATATGGAGACTACCGCGATAAACCTCTTCCGGGTGAACGGCCGCCGTAATCGGCGGCCGCAGGAATCGTCCCCCCTCCCGGCCCGCGAGTCTCACGCGGCATCGCTTGACTCGCGGATCCTCCCCGCCGCGCTTCAGCGGCGGCAAACTCTTCGCCTTCGACCCGTCAAAGGTGTCAGGAGATCTTCACTTCGACTTGCTTCGGTCTGGCCCTCTCGCTCTTTGGCAGATGAACCGTCAGAATGCCGTTCTTGTACTCGGCATTCACTCTGTCGGTGTCCGCGGTATCAGGCAGTGCAAACCCACGAACGAACGTGCCGTATCCGCGCTCGACGCGATGGAATTTCTTGTGATTCTGCTCTTTCTCGAACTTCCGCTCACCTGTGATCGTGAGTACCCCGTTTTGGACGGCGACCTTCACGTCTTCCTTCTTTATCTCGGGCAGTTCCGCTTTGATGAGGTACTCCTTGTCATCCTCAACGATGTCTACCGGGGGAGCCCATTTCGTGACAGTCATGTTCTCTTCCGGCTCATCTCCCAGTCGCGTCGGCGTCCGGCCGAAGTAATTCAGGAAACGGCTTTGCAGGTCTTCCATTTCCCTGAATGGATCCCAGCGGGTGATCGTGGTATTCATAGCGTATATCCTTTCATCTCCGGCGGCTGTTGTTTCCCACCGCACACGGCCGTCAGAAATTCGGATGCGGCGGGACATCGGGGGGAGTTGAACTTCGTTAATCAGGCTCTCCCCGGCGCATTGAGCAAGTAAGCATCAATCATGCCAGATGAAAAGGTGCCCAATCCAAGCGGCATCTTGATTGCTGATGCAGACAGGAGGGATGGTTTTCTCTCACCCCAGTCGACTGATGAGAGACCCTCGGTGGATCGATGAGCGTCCAATCAGATGAAAATGCCTGAAAAAGAGATGTTCATCGGTTGAAAACGACTGAAAGAGAGATTTTCAGTGCGGGATGAAACTTCACCCACCTGACTGGAATCAAAAAGGATAATGAATCGGAAGCCGCAGAAAATCAAGGACTTGAAGAAAGGGTGAATTTTCACCCATCCCGAGGGGAGCGGCTCACACAGCAGGAAGTATTCGTGGAAATAAGCGGGAGAATTCGGGCAAGTTCCGCGCCCGGCAGACGTCAGGAGGGCGGCAGCTCGTGCCCTGAAATATCATGCTTGCGCATCAGCTGCCTGAAGGCGCTTCGGTCCATCCCGGCTACCTGAGCCGACCTCGTGATATTGCCTCCGGAGGCGGTCAGAAGTTTCGTGAGGAATTCAACTTCAAAGCTCTTCACTACCGCCGACTTGGAGGCCCGAAAAGACTTAAACTCGGCATCGGAATCGAATATGGGCAGTTGAATATCCTCCGGAGCAATGGTGACATTCTCTGTAAGGAGCACGGCTCTCTCGATCACATTTTCCAGCTCCCGCACGTTGCCAGGCCAGGTGTGGAAGAGCAGCTTCTGGAGCGCACAGGGGCTGAAATCCCTTACCGGCTTTCCGAATTCGACCGCAAACTTCGAAAGAAAATGTCTCGCCAGCAGAACCACATCATTTCCACGCTTGTTCAACGGAGGCAGAGACACCGTCGATACATTAATTCGATAGTAGAGATCCTGTCGAAACTTGCCGGTCCGGATCTCCTGGTGAAGATTGGTATTGCTTGCCGTAATCACCCGAACATTGGCATTCAAAGTCTTCGAAGAGCCCAACGCTTTGAAATTCTTGTCCTGGAGGAAGCGCAGGAGCTTCACCTGGGTAAGCAGCGGCAGCGCATCGACTTCGTCCAGGAAAAGGATGCCCCCATCGGCGCTCTGAACCGAACCTTGAGCGGAGGAACTGGCGCTTGTGAAGGCGCCCCGCTCATGCCCAAATAATTCATTCTCAGCAAGTTCGACCGGGATCGCCCCGCAATTCAACGCAACAAACGGCCCCGCAGAACGAGAGCTGAGATTGTGGATCGTTCTTGCGACGATCTCCTTTCCGGTGCCGGTCTCCCCCAAAATAAGGACGCTCACGTCTGCGCGGGCTATGACCGGGATTGATCTCAGTTCCGCCAGAAAAGCCGGATCCTCCCCGATAATCGGTTTCCTCCAGAGTTCATTCTCCAGATCATATCCGGGTAATTTTTGCCTGCCGGATCTCCCTGTCCAGTGATGGAGCCTGGGCAGTAACTCCGCGGGCCGGATAGGAGGAATCAGGAAGTCTGCCGCACCGAAATCCAGTGCGCGCACAACTTCCCGCGGATCGTACGTGTTAATGACTGCAATAGCCGGGCCGGGAATCCCAAGCAGCTGAAAGAGCTGAAAAAGGGGAGCCAATTGCTCGAGCTGTCCTGATTCGAAAAGGAGGAAGCTTAGGTCGGGTTTTAGGGCAGCCAGCGTTGCCGATAACTCAAGGGAAGCTTCGTGGAGATCGGATGAATTCGGGACTTGAAGCTGAATCTGATATGAGAGATCGGCCGTCCCTTGTAAGAGATCCCTCACCTGTTCGGCGATTCGGTTTTGTGGAGCTATGTCGAAGAACAAAACCTTGAACGCATCCATCGTGGCCGCCTCTTTTTAGGGCTCGCATGCATTCTGCCGTATTTACTGAACTCGGACGGCCGGCGTACCGGTACGCTGCCGAGCCGTCCCCTCTTCGCACCCCCGTGCCAACGAAAGGAAACGTACCAATAAGTCTATAAAGCTCTGGTGCCAATAGCAATACGGTAAAGTACGTATTTTTGAACCAACGCATAGATTTGCGATTTGTAACAAAAAATGGAGGACAGATGTCCCTACCTCATCAACAACCTCTTCTTCATGTCGACGAACGCGCCCGCCCGGATACGGTAGAAATAGACACCGCCGGGCAGTTTTGAGGCGTCGAACCCTATGTGTCAATGTCAAGCTTTTTCTTGGGAAGTGACAGGGGGGGTCTTTTGCAGCCCAAAAGTGGTCTTTTTGGGCACTCATGAGGGCAGGATTCAACACAGAAGCTCAGGGCTTTTCGGCGTCCTCCACCTTTTTCTTCATTTCGCCGACCATCGATTTCAGGTCCGCCATCATCTGCGCAAACTTCTTCTCGCCCCGGAGGTTCTCCATCATCGGGTCCCTCATCGTGTACCGATAATCCCGCCATCCGCCATCAATCGACTTTGAAAGCCACGTGTATGCCTCTTCCTTTTCTCCCAGCGCAGCGTGAATCGAGGCGATGTCGTAAAAAGTGAGAGGCAGCTCATTGCCCTGTTTCACTTCTTCGCTGCGGAGCGCGAGAGTTTCACGGAAGAGCCGATTTGATTCAGAGGGCTGCCCCAGCTTCATGAGGGCGAAGCCGAACCCGGCTCCGTTTGATCGAATCGTGAAGTCGGCGATTTGCCTCGAAACGTGGTAGGCTCTTTCAAAATAATCTTTCGCTCCCGGATAATTGCCTGCAAAAAGAGCCGCCGTCCCCGCCATGTTAAGGCTCGTTACATTTCCGGGCTCCAGTTCCAATCCTTTCAGCGCAAGATCGATAGCATCCTTATCGTCACCCTGTTCGAGGTACATCTCGCTCAGTGCGACCCGGGGATAGATGAAATCGGGTTGAAGATCAAGCGTCTTTTGGTACCAATTTTCCGCCCGTGCGTCGTCGGTCAACCCCATATACACCGCGCCCAGCAAGAGATTGGAAAAGGGTTCTATCGCGGAGAGGGCATAATCCTTCTTCGCCCAGCGGACGGCCTCCACCAGGTCTCCGAGGTAGAGATACGTGAATGCGCAGTTCCCGACGGCCGGATGGTAGTTTGGATTAAGCGAGACTGATTTTTGATATGCCTCCAGGGCTCGTCTGCTCAAGCCCTTCGCCGCATAGGCAAGTCCGAGTGCCTTGTATCCTTCCGCGGAATTCGGATCGCACGCAATCGCCTTCTCGCTCGCGGCGACCGCGGAATCGGCCCAATCGGTAGGGTAACCGAATTTGATAGCTCGCTGACCGTAGCAATCGCCCAGGCCGGCATACGCCAGAGCATAATTCGGGTCTAGCGACAGAGCTTTCTTGAACAGCTCAATCGCGTTATCATTATCCTGCTTGTGGTATCGATAATAATACTCCCGCCCTTTCAGGTGATATCCGTATGCATCGACGTTGCCTGTCGGCTTCTTTTCGATCTGCGCCTTCTCGGATGCCGAGAGCTTCGCCTGAAGCGCAGCGGCAATCTTCTGTGCGACATCGCTTTGAATCTCAAACACGTCCTTCATATCGCGGTCGTAGGTGTCCGCCCAGATGTGCTCGTTCGTCCGCGTATCGATGAGCTGCCCGACGATCCTGATGTGATTGTCGGCGCGGCGAACGCTTCCCTCGAGGATAGTTGCGACGCCGAGTTCCTTTCCGATTTCGCGAAGGTCCTTGTCGCTGTTCTTATACCGAACAACCGAGGTCCGGGCAATGACTTTCAGATCGCCGATCTTTGAAAGCTGAGTGATGATATCCTCCGTGATGCCGTCGCTGAAAAATTCGTTCTCTTTGTCCTCGTTGAAGTTCTTGAACGGAATAACGGCGATAGACTTCCGATCGACGGACTCGCTCCTGGTCGGGAGAAAAACATAAAGCCCGGCGAGCACAAGAGCGGCCGCCAATCCCGCAGCGATCCAGCGCAATGCGGATCGCTTTGGCACGATTGGTACGGGACCTGAAAGGGTCTGTTGAATTGATTTCAGGTCGGAGAGAATCTCTTCCGCGTGCCGGTATCGTTTCGACTTGTCTTTCTCCAGGCAGCGCAGAATACATCGTTCGAGTTCTGCCGGAGTGTCGGGCCGTAGGGACTTTATCGGCGTGGGGTTTTCATTGACGATCGAATAGCTCAACGCCGCCTCGTGTTCACCCCGGAATGGAAGATGTCCCGTCGTCAATTCATACAGGACGACTCCATATGAGAACAAATCCGATTGACTGTCCACCTCTTCGGCTCGAATCTGCTCCGGAGACATGTACGCCGCCGTTCCGATTGTGCTGCCGGCCTTGGTCAATTGTTTGCCTTCTCCGGCGAGTTTCGCCAGCCCGAAGTCTGTAATCTTGATCTTTCCTTCTTTCGTCAGGATGACATTATCGGTTTTCACGTCCCGGTGAACAATCCCTTCGCGATGTGCGTGGGCGAGCCCTTCGGCGATCTGGATCCCAAAGTCGACGACTTCGGAGAGCCGAAGCTCTTTCCCCGAGGTCCGGAGTTCCTTTAATCGGGCTTTCAGCGTCCCGCTGGGAATATATTCCAGGACAAGGTATTTCTGGCCGTCCGCTTCGTCCACATCATAGATCGTTGCGATATTCGGATGGTTGAGCGCGGAAATAGCCCGGGCTTCCTGATCGAAGCGGGCGATGTCATCCTTCGAGCCGATGAGACCTGCGGGGAGGAATTTCAGCGCGACGAGGCGGTTCAACCGGAGATCCTGGGCCTTATAGACCACACCCATGCCGCCTTCGCCGAGCTTCTCGAGTATCTTGTAATGTGAGATCGTTTGCCCGAGCATTGTTTCGGTCAATACAGTGAGAAGAGATTCATCGCGCCCTGCGCTTATAATGACCTAAAAGGTATGGAAAAACATCGCGACTATCAAAGGGGGCAGGCCGTCAGGGCGAAACACGCCATTGAGATTCATCGTAAACCATTTTATCCTCATACTTTCATCGGTTTGCTCATTATCCTTTTGCAAGGAGGAACACAAATATTCTAAATCCCGGTCAAGAGTTTAAAGCCGATGTTATTACTTACGATATTTACGGAAAGACGGCCACGGCCAAAGTGGTTACGAACAAATTCAAGTTCATCGATTATCTACATCTGGGAAGGATCGACGGAGAATGGAGAATCGTTAACGTACTCTGGGAATTTCTGCAATGATTGGCACGACCCACCATACAATCGAGAGGGACCGTAATGACCAATGAATACCCATACGTGACTCGTCTGGATGTCAAGTTCAAACACTTTGAGCTTATCGACATTCCGGAGATCGTCAAGAATTGCAATGACAAATGGTTTAATCAGACGCTCACAAAGGTCAACGACAGCGTTGTCCGGATCGGCATCGTTCAAGGCGAATACCACTGGCACAAACACGATAACGACGATGAGTTCTTCTTTGTGCTTGACGGACAGAATCAGGGGGTAACGATATCAAAGGGTGTGATGCACAGACCGAGAGCCCCACGGAAAACAGTCATGCTCATGGTAGAAACAAGTGCAATACAACCTACCGGGGACTAGAAACGGCGAGGCTGTGGCGGGCCGGGGGTGGGCCGCGGGATTTTTTTGGTGCGGGAAGCAGCAGGAAGAATAGCTGCCCGTGGGATTCTCCGATCGGGGCAGCTCCAAGAAGATCGTAGGCTTTATCCGAGGCGAAGTCTGGTCAGAAGTCGTAATATCCTGTCGATGCTCCCCTTTGTTCGCAAGGGGTCCCCGTTGAAATCTGTATATTCCCAGCGAAGTTCCACGCTGCCCGTTCCGGTTATATCGAGACCGGAGGACAAGAACACACCGCGTGTGCGAACTTGCTGGTTGGTGCTGTAGCTGATGCCGGCGGTGTTCTGCCAGTTGCCGAACACCTGATACAGAACCGAAAAATCCCCGGCGAAAGCGCCGGGAAGAGCGGCCGTATCCGCACCGGTTTCGGTTGTCGTGTGGCTGATTGATGCGAGCAGGCTGACGGGCGATCGAAAGGAGATCCGGTCGTTCAATGCTACTGTTGAGGATGTGAATTGCGAAATCCCATCATCAGAGGTTCCCTTTTG
>VBOC01000254.1 GCA_005877655.1 Ignavibacteria bacterium | reverse complement strand
CTATTTCGTCTTTCACTCCGGAATTTCGGTCTCAACCAAAAGCCAGATTAATTTCCATTCGGAGCTCACCGCCGTGCAGGCGGGTGCGTTCGGCTGGCAGCCCGGAGCGTACCACGACTTCTATCATATCTTCGATAATTTCACGCTCTTTTTCTCCACCAACTACAACGGCGGAAGGGCGCCATTGCGGCCGCCGTGGACGCCCGCGGTCGATTTCGACCCATTCCCGGTCAAAGCGAACGACGCCTGGAAGCAAAAATTCGGCGACGAACTCGAAAGCCCGTCCGGATTCGGATGGGTTGCGCTCTATGCGAGCCCGACGAACGGAATTCCGAGACCATCTCCCCGGCCCGATGTCTTGAGGATCGATACGCACAAAGGAGGTTTGTTCCAGGGCGCCCCGCTCGATCTGGAGTTCGCCACCCTCTCGAAGGGCAAGAAATTCTTCTACGACCTAGCCACGACCCCCGACACGCAAGCCGCGCTCGGGAATCGCGGCAACAGGATGAACTTTTATACGCTCTCCTACGGCCCGTACACGCTCGCTCCGGGCGATTCCGTCCGGTTTGTCCTCGCCGAGATCGCAGGAGTGATGGATTATAACGAAGTGAATGCAGGCGATCCGCAAAATCATTATCCGGACAGCACGATCGGCGCCGTCAGGGGTAATGCCGTCAATGCACGCAATGCGGTTCAGTGGGGTCTCGGCGCAACGATCAACGGGATACCGCTCGCCGCCGATGCCCCCGAGCCACCTCCGGGGCCCCACGCGGACGCGGTGAACGCATCGGTCGGCACCGAGAGACCTTCGATCGGAGTGACGTGGGATAAAGTCGCCGAGACGGCGCAGATCAGCGATGGCTCGGGCGGGACGTTCTATAACGGCATCAGCGACCTCGACGGTTACCGGATCTACCGGTCGACCGACTTTCAGTACTCGAGCGAGACCGCCCCTCCCGTTTTCCGCGGCGCCGCATGGCGCCTGATCGCCGATATCCCGAAAGCGGTTTTTTCCGGATACTGGGATCCCGCATTGAACAGGTACCGTCTCGTCGATACCGCCGTGTCGTTCGGATTCAAGTACGGGTACTATGTCTCCGCCTATCGCAGCCATCCGACACGATGGACTTCGGCGAACGGCGCCGTGGTAACCAATCTGCCCGAGCTTGCAAGCGGGGATTACGGCAGGACGCTTCCGACTTCCGCGGCTCCGGGCCCGGTCGCCTCGTTCGATATTTTCGCCGTGCCGAACCCCTTTGTGTACAATGATCCGGCCCGCAGTTTCGGCGTGACCGACCCTTACCAGGTCGAGTTCAGGAATCTGCCCGAACGATGCGCGATCAGGATTTACTCGGTCATGGGGGATCTGGTCAGAACGCTCGAGCACCAGCCGGATTCGCGCGGCAACGTGTTCGGAAGCGAGACGTGGGATCAGAAAAGCAATTCGGGCCTTCTGGTTGCCCCAGGGCTTTATCTTTTCAATGTTCAATCTGAAACAGCCGGGCTGGACGGCACGTTCACCGGCCGGCTCATGATCATTCGATGACGATTCTCTCCGCGGGTGACGCATGAACATGCTCCGTTCCCTCCCCGTTTTCGGCATACTGGCCGTGATGACGCCTCCCGCGCTCATGAGCCAGGAGTTCAACAAGTCGGGTAGAACCGCGTTTCAATTCCTGAAGATCGGGGTCGGCGCCCGCCAGGCGGCCCTCGGCGAGGCGTCGATCGCCACGGCCAGGGATATCAACTCCGTCTTCTGGGACCCCGCGGGCCTCTCGGGCATCACAACGGCCGAGGCCTCTTTTTCGTACGCCCGCTGGTTTGCCGGAATGAATTTCGCGGCGGGCGCCGTCGGGTTCCGCTGGAATGACATCGGCACGGTGGGATTGAGTTACGCCTCTCTCAACTATGGCCAGATTCAGGAGGCCCTCGTAACGGTTCCGAGCGGGTCGAGCGACACCCGGACCGGGAATACCGTGACCGGCGGAGATCTCATGCTGGGGCTCTCCTTCTCGCGTCAATTCACGGAGATGCTCTCCATCGGCGCGACCGTGAAATATCTGCAGGAAAAGCTCTTCGTCTACAGGGCCCGCATCCTTGCCTACGACGTCGGGACAAGCTACAAGGTCGGGTACAAGGGGATGTATATTGCGATGAGCGCGCAGAACTTCGGCCCGTCGGTCAAGTTTCTCGATCAGAGCGACCGCGAAGAGGGTTACGATATTCCGCTGGTCTTCCGGATCGGGATGTCGGCCAACCTCATGGGCGCCGATGACGCCTTCATCCAGACCGGAGCGGTGCACCGTATCGTCCTGTCGGTCGATGCGATCCACACGAACGATTTCGGGGACCGCCTGCACGTCGGGGGCGAATACTGGTGGGGCGACGTGCTGGCCCTGCGCGCAGGGTACCGGTTCAACTACGACGAAGGAAACCTGTCGTTAGGATTCGGCGTGAAGCAAAATTTTTCGGGAAGCGATCTGCGGCTCGACTACGCGTACGTGCGGTACCAGTATCTCGACTCCCCGCACCGGCTTACGCTTTCGTTGGCGTTTTGACGGCGGCCCGGCTCGTGTTGGCATGATATCGGCAAGGTGTTAAACGATGGCTTTTTCGAAATCGCTGCTCAGCGGCGAACCCCTGACACGGGAGAGCTTCAGGCATCCGCCGACAGCCATGGGCATTCTGCCCTTCTGGTTCTGGAACGGAGAACTCGAGGAACAAGAGCTGGAATGGCAGCTGCGCGAGTACCGGAGCAAGGGGATCCCGGGCGTGTTCATCCACGGGCGGTTCGGGCTCAAGGTCCCGTACGTTTCCGACGAGTGGTTCCGGAAGGTTGCGTTTGCCGTCCGGAAGGCGAAAGAGATCGGAATCGACACCTGGGTGTACGACGAGATGAACTGGCCGAGCGGCACCGCGGAGCGCAACGTGTTGAAGAAGTATCCGCACCTGGCGCAGCGCTATCTCGAACTGGTCGCGCTCAAGATCGACGGCCCCCTCTTCACCTTTCTTGAAGCCACGGACAGCCGGTATGTCAACACCGGCGACTCCCACCCGGTCGCCGCATTCGGATGCACGGAGGAAGAGTACCAGAACGGCATCAAGAACCCCATCGATCTTACGCAGAATCTTTCTTTCGAGAAAGTGCTCCCATGGGAAGCGCCCCCCGGAAAATGGCGGCTGCTCTATTTTCTCGAGAAGGAAGTCCCCTACTACATCGACGCTCTGAATCCGGAATCGACCAGAAGATTCCTGGAGATTACGCACGAACAATACAAGAGGGCCGTCGGAACGGAATTCGGTTCCGTCGTCCCCGGATTTTTCACCGACGAACCGGCAATGCATTATTACCAGGTCGGGGTGGACAACTATGCGATCCCCTGGTCGAAGCAGATGTTCAAGATCTTCCGCAAGCGGCGCGGGTATGATCTGAGGCCCCATCTCCCGGCGCTCTACGCGCCGATGGGCCCGGAGACGGCGCGAATCCGTTACGATTTCTGGAGGACGCTCTCGGAGCAATACTCGGAGACGTATTACCGGCAAATCCGCGACTGGTGCGACGAGAACGGCGTGATCTTTACCGGGCACCTTTTGTTTGAAGAATGGATCCGGCTCCACGCACGGTGCGAGGGAAATCTCTTCCACCACCTCAGGCACATGCATCTGATCGGCGTCGACCACCTTTATCCAAAAATCGGGACGGAAAAGGAGCCGGACCAGCATGTCGCGATGAAGATCGGCAGCTCCGCCGCACACCACTTCGGCAGCACGAGAGTCCTGTGTGAATCAATGGGCGGCACGTACTGGGACTGCACGATGGAGCGCATGAAGTGGATCGCCGACTGGGAATATGTCCTGGGCGTGAATCTTTTCAACAATCACGGCTATCATTACTCCATCGAGGGGGAGCGGAAACGCGATTGGCCCCCGTCGCAATTCTATCACCACCCATGGTGGAAACACTACGAGGCGTTCACCGGATACATGACCCGCATCAGCCACCTCCTCTCCGGGGGCAGGCACGTGGCGCGCATCCTGATGCTGTATCCGCTCTCGAGCATTTGGACAAATTACGTCCCCCAGCACCGGACTCCGGTCGGGAACCTGATCGAGTCGGAATTCAATTATCTCACCGACGCCCTCCTGCGGCTTCACTATGACTTCGACTACGTGGACGAGGAGACGCTTTCCTCGGCCCGCGTCGGCAACGGCAAAATCAACATCCGGGACGAGGAGTATTCGATCCTGCTCCTCCCGCCGGTCACTCACATCAAGAAAACCTCGTTCGAAGCGATGCGGAAATTCGTGAGATCCGGAGGGACGATCATCGCCGATGCGCTCTTGCCGGTTGAATTTCTCGAGACCGGGGCTCCCGGGGCGGCGGCAGATGTCCGCAGGCTCTTCGGAGTCAGCCCGGTAACGTTGCTGGAGGAATTCGAAGACGGGACCTCGCCGAAATTGAAGGTCCTCCATCGAAATACGCGCGGCGGCGTCCACCTCTTTCACGGAAAGGGCCTTCTGAACGCCTGCTGTCCCCCGGATGTGACCGTGGCCGATGAGGATGTCTTCTACCTCCATCGGATCAAGGACGGACAAGACGTTTACTTTTTCGTCAATACCAACCGGGGCGGGAAAGGAACCGTCGACATTTCATTCCAGCGCGCGGGGATCCCCGAGCTGTGGGACCCGGCCAGCGGGGAGACGTCTCCGATCCAGGTTTTCCGTGTGAAAAACGGCCGCCTGCATCTTGCTCTCGATTTCGCCGGGGTCCAGTCGCACGTCGTCGTCCTGAACGGACCGATCAAACGGCCGCATATTGCCGAATCGACGCTTCGTGTCGAGCATTTCGACGGCAGGAGGATTGTCGGCACTTCCGCGTCGCGGAAGCGCGTGTCGGCGACCGTATCCACGAACGCCGGGCTGCGTCGCGTCGGGGTGAACGCGAAGCGGCCGCTTCCCCCGCTGCGCCCCGGCAGGGAGTTTTCGTTTGCGATCGAAGATGACAATGTGCTGGCGATCGGCAACTGGAAGATGAAGATGGACGAAGGCCCGGACGTTCGATGCACACAAAACGATTTCGACGATAGCGGATGGCTTGACGTGACGAACGGCGCATGGGAAACGCAGTTGCCCCAGGAACGCGACGATCCTGTATACCCGGTCGCGATCTGGTATCGCACCTCGTTCGATGCCAAGACGGTCCCGCGGAACACCCGGGTCCTCATCGACGGCTTCAGCGGAAGGGAATACCGGCTCTTCGTCAACGGGGAGCCCGCCGAAGGGGGCGGAAAGCGAAGCAAGCTGGACGCCGAGATCAGGGAGATCGACATTCAGCCGCTGGTCCGGACCGGCCGGAACGTCATCGCCGTGCGCCTGGTCGCCGCACGCCGCACCGACGGCATCCTCGACCTTCTGAAGATCGTCGGCGATTTCTCAGTCGAGGAGGTCCGGGGCCGGCGGTCAATCATCGAACGCGTCCGGCGGATCAAGGCCGGGGGATGGACGGCGCAGGGCTATCCGTTTTATTCCGGCACGGGGATCTACCGCATGGATTTCAAGGTTCCGGAAAAGTATCTCGAGGGCAGAGTGAGCCTCGAGGTCGACTGCGGGTAAGACGTCGCGGAAATCATCGTCAACGGGGGCGCGCCGGTCGTGAGGCCGTGGCATCCCTACCGGGTTGACGTATCGCGATTTCTGCGCAAGGGAATAAATGCCGTCGAAATCCGGGTGACCAACACGCTGATTAACATGCTGGAAGCCGTGCAAAAACCGTCGGGGCTTCTTTCGGCCCCGTTGTTGACGCACGAACATCGATACACACTTTCGCTTTGACCCAAACGCGCCATGCCCCGGAGCGGAATACTTGTGATAGGCAGCGCCAATATGGATCTGGTTGCGACCACGCGGAAGTTTCCCCGGCCCGGTGAAACGGTGTTCGGCGGGACGCTCGGAATGTTTCCCGGCGGGAAGGGCGCGAACCAGGCGGTCTGCTGCGCGAAGCTCGGGGGGCGGACCTACTTCATCGGAAAGATGGGAAGCGACATCTTCCGCGATAAAATGGCCGCTAGCATGGGACACGACGGCGTCGACCTGCGGCACCTGCTGGTCGACAGGCACGCTCCGACGGGGGCGGCTCTTATCGCGGTGGACGGCGGGGGCCAGAATCAAATTATCGTCGTTTCGGGGAGCAATATGAAACTCACGCCTGCCGATATAAGGCGGAGGCGGGGCATCTTCGCCCGGGCCTCCATCACGCTTCTCCAGCTGGAGATCCCCCTCGAAACGATCGTAGATTCCGCCCGTCTTGCGAAACGGCACTCGCATCTGGTTGTGCTGAATCCGGCCCCTGCCCGGCCCCTGCCGAAGTCGCTGCTCAGATACGTCGACGTTCTGACGCCCAACGAAACAGAGGCGGAAATACTGACCGGCCTCCCGGTGCACCATGCCGCTTCCGCGGAGCAAGCCGCACAGAAGCTCCTGGCCGCCGGGGTCGGGAGTGTCATCGTGACCATGGGGCGGCGGGGCTGCCTGCTGGTCACTCCGGACCGCAAGAGGTTTTTTCCGGCCCTGCGAGTCAAAGCCCTCGACACGACCGCTGCGGGCGATGCCTTCAACGGGGCGCTCGTCTATTCGTTGTCGAACGGAAGTGCAATCGACTCTGCGATCGAATTCGCCAATGCGGTCGCGGCCTTCTCCGTGACTCGGATGGGGGCGCAGAGCTCCATGCCGACCATGAAGGAGATGAACAGATTTCTTGCGCGCCCCGGCTCCCCAATCAATCGATGGGCATCCCATGAAAAAAATCGGCACGCTTAATTCGCACCTTTCCACCGTCATCGCCTCGATGGGGCACCTGGACAAGCTCGTCATTTGCGACAGCGGGCTTCCGATCCCCCGGCATCGGGAAGTGGTGGACCTTGCTCTGGCGCCGAACATTCCCGGTTTTCTTGAGACGGTCGGCGTCGTTCTCACCGAGCTGCACGTCGAGCGGGCGATTATTGCGCGGGAGATGGCGAACGCCAACAAGAAAACATTTGCGGGGCTGGCGCGGCTCCTGAAGGGAATCGGGACCCGCAAGGTCTCGCATGCCGAATTCAAGCGGATCGCGGGGGGCAACGGCACTATCGCCTTCGTCCGTACCGGAGAGGCTTCTCCTTACGCGAACGTCATCCTTATTTCGGGTGTAACTTTCGGCTGAATCGCAGACATGGCGTCTTCGATAATTCAAAAATGGCCGCGGGGCCGGATTCGAAAGAGCTCGTGCCCAATGGTGCACCGCGCGAACCTGTGGATTGACTTCGCCGGATTCAGATCAGAACTGTTCAGGTCAGGTATGAAGCTTGCCGTATCTCTCCTTACTCTCATGTCCGCCTCTTCCCGGCTCTCCGCCCAGTCAGCGAAGATCTCGTACGCCGATCTTCTGCGACCGCCGGGCCATACCTATCATCACGTGCCGATCGGCCTCTGCGAAGACTATCCCGAAGAGTCGACGACCCCGGCGATCATTCGCGGCGACATGGAACTTCTGAAACGCTCGGGCATCAAGCTCCTGCGGATCGCGTTCGGCTGGGACGGGATCGAGGGAAAGAAGGGCGCATACGATTGGCTGTTCTGGGACGACTATGTGAAGATGGCAGTCGATGAATACGGCATTACGCTGATTCCCTACATCTGTTACACGCCCCGCTGGAATTCTACGGGCGATTCGACGAATTACTGGAACCATACGCCAAAAGATTATGAAGCGTTCGGAGCATTCGTGCTTACGATCGTCGGCCGCTACAAAGACCGCATTCACTCATGGGAATTGTGGAATGAACCCGATATCAGCGCCTTCTGGTCGGGGACCGCGGAAGAGCTTGCGCGATTGACCAAAATCGGTTCGCAGGCGGTGAAGAAAGCCGATCCGGACGCAATCGTGGTGCTGGCCGGACTCGCCGGCAACACCCGGTTCACGGAGGCGCTCTTTAAAGACTACGGCATCAGCCCGTATGTGGACGTCGTCAACATCCACAATTATTACGAGACATGGAATTCCACTCCGATCGAAGCGATCGTCGACGAGGTCAATACCGTTCACGATATCGTGAAGAGATTCGGCCGCAACCAGTCGATCTGGATGGCCGAGGTGGGCTACAGCTCGTTCCGGAAACCGGACGGTTATGTGTCTGACTGGTCCTGGAGCACGTACGCGTACGAACATACCGCCGAATACCAGGCGGTCCATCTGATCAAGGCCCTGACGCTCGACCTCTCCACCGAACGGCTCGCGGCCGTCGCCTGGTACCGGATCAAGGACCTCAAGCCCGGCGAGGCGGTGATCGGGGACGTCAATAATCGCTTCCTCGGCGTCGCGCGGCTCGATCACACGCCCAAACCGGCGGAGAAGGCGATTACGTTTTTTAACCGGATGTTCTCGCAGTCGTATCGGTGCATCGACCGGCAGACTGTCGTCAGGCGCACGCTTGGATCGGACAGTGAGGTCCATACGTTTGAGATTGAGGACGGCAGCGTCGTGATTGTCGGATGGTTGAAGACCCGCATCCCCGGCCGGGCGGGAAATGAGCCGATCGGAACTCTCGAGGACCGGCGCCGGGAAACGGTCACGCTCACGCTGCCCAAGAAGCTGGCGGGAGGCGGAGTCCTGTACGATGAGCTGGGGAGCGGACACGCGTTCACGGAGATCGACAACGGCGGACCGGCCACCGTCGTCAGCGGATTGATACTCGACGGCGGAGCTATTTCCATTCTCAAGCTTGTGCCGAAATGAAAAATGCCGCAAGGAAGGTGAAGGCGAAGCACGTTGTGCCGGCCTCGTTTGCGCCGTTCGGCCGCGTCGTGACGCGCCCGGCGGGGACGCCGACATCCGAGGGACCGGATTATCGTTTCTGGTCGGACCTGGCTGATTACTCGATCGACGGCGAAACCGAGATCGGAATCTGCGCGGTCTACAAACAACCCGGGCGGCAGGTTGCAGGAATCGAGCGTCACCTGCGGACGCCGGAGATTCTCATCCCGATCGATGCACCGTTTATTTTGCCCGTCGCACGCGAAGAAGATCCGGGAGCCATAGAGGCGTTTCGGGTGAACGTCGGGGAGGTTGTGGTCATAAACAAAGCCGTCTGGCACGGACCCTGTTTGCCGGTGGGGAAGAAGAGATCGACGTATTTCGTCATCTTCCGCAAGAACACGCCGCACGAGGATGTGCAGAAGCAATCG
>VBOC01000065.1 GCA_005877655.1 Ignavibacteria bacterium | reverse complement strand
TTTTCATGCGATAAGATGCCGGACAAGTGCCCAGGCCGCGAGCGTCATGCCGTCCCAGATTTCGAGGGATCGCACTTTCTTCTCGAAATCGGAAAAGGAGAGGCGCACCTGCTCAAATTCTTCGGTGTCATCCGGATGCGACTCGACAGCGACGAGGTCGCGGGCGATATAGATCCTGCACATCTCATCCGTCACGCCGTTATAGGGGTTGAATTCACAGACGCTGCGAATATCGCTCGACCGGAATCCGGTCTCTTCGGCAAGTTCGTGGCGCGCGGTCTCGTCGAATGTCGATCCCTCCTTGACGCTTCCGCACGGAAATTCCAGGCTCTCCCGGTCCGCGAGATAACGGTACTGATTAACCATGATGAGGGTATCCGGTCCGATGAGGGGGACGATCATGCTCGATCCCAGCACGTGGACGAAGTGATACTCGCCCTGCTTGCCCGAAGGGAGAAGAACGTCTTCCCTCCGGTACGTCCACCAGGGGTTCTTCAATTCGAAGGAGCGACGGAGGCGTTTCCAGGTGCGGAGAGCCATGAAGATGCCGGTGCCGGCTGCCCGGTCAATCGTAGTATTCCAAACCGAGATGCGTAATCAATTCCTCGCCTTTGAGGTAACGAAGAGTATTCTTGAGCTTCATCAGTTGGATGAAGAGGTCGTGTTCCGGATAGAGACCGGGGGCAAACATCGGGCTCTTAAAATAAAACGAGAGCCATTCCTGGATCCCCCGCATCCCGGCCCGCTGCGCCAGATCCATGAAAAGAATCAGGTCCAGCACAATCGGTGCGGCGAGAATTGAATCCCTGCACAAGAAATTGATCTTCACCTGCATGGGGTACCCCATCCATCCGAAAATATCGATGTTATCCCAGCTCTCCTTATTGTCCCCGCGCGGGGGATAATAGTTGATCCGGACCTTGTGGTAATAATCCTTGTAGAGATCGGGGTAGAGGCCGGGTTGAAGTATCCCCTCGAGCACCGAGAGCTTGCTCTCCTCCTTTGTCTTGAACGAATCCGGATCATCCAGCACCTCGCCGTCGCGGTTCCCCAGAATGTTGCTCGAGAACCAGCCGTTCAATCCGATCAGCCTCGCTTTCAGCATCGGGGCGATGACGGTTTTCAGGAGCGTTTGCCCCGTCTTGAAATCCTTGCCGCTGATCGGCACGCCTTTCTCCCGGGCAAGCTGGGCAAGCGCGGGAGTGTCCACCGTGAGATTCGGCGCGCCGTTCGCGAAGGGCACGCCTTCCATCAGCGCGGCGTAGGCATAGAGCATGCTCGGGGCGATGTCGGCATGGTTCTTCTTCATCCCTTCTGTGAACTTTTTGAGCGTCTTGTGGACTCCGTTTGGACTGATAAACACCTCCGTGCTTCCGCACCAGACGAGGACGCAACGATCGACGCCGTTTGTCTTCTTAAACGCCCGGATATCCTCTCTGAGTTGCTCCATCAGTTCGAGCTTGGTGGCGCCCTTCTTCACGTGCGAACCCTTCAGTCGTTTCACATAGAACTGCTCGAAGACGGCTTTCATCGGGCGAAGCGACAGGAGCTCTTTTTTGACATGCCCGAGGTGATCGCTGCTGAGGACGCCGGCATGCACGGCCGACTCGTAGCAATTTTCATCCCGGATATCCCAGCCCCCGAACACGAGATCATCAAGCTTTGCAAGTTCGATGAATTTGCGTATCAGGGGTGAGCGATGCTCGGTCCGCTTCCCGAGCCGGATCGCCCCCATCTGGGTCAGCGAGCCGATCGGCCGGGCGATCCCCCGCCGGACTGCCATCACACCGGCAAGGAACGTCGTTGCAACCGCCCCGTTGAGCCCCACGATCAGGACTCCGAGTTTCCCTTTCGGCTTTCGAATGGCGTGATTCTTTCGCATGGAAGTTTCCTTCTGCAAGTTCCTTCGTTTGACCGTCGTCTTTTAATCTGAAGCCGGGAGAAGAATCCGTTTCACCTCACCCAGACTCATGATCGTATAGTCGGCGTCCGCCGTGGAGGGCGGGAGGGTCCGGCGCTTGCCCTTCAGCCACACCGTCGTACATCCGAGAGATTTTGCCGGAATAATATCCCGCTCGTACGAATCGCCGATAACGAACGTTAGGCCGGGAAGGACGCCGAGCTTCTCCACACCGAGCGACCAGATGCGGGGATCGGGTTTCCTCATGCCGACCACGGCGGAATCGACAAGAGTTGTGAAATAGCTGTTCAACGCAAACTCCCGGCAGACCGCTTCGAGATTTCCGTAAAAGTTCGACACGATGCCGAGCCGGAAGCGCTTCGAAAGCTCCTCGAGCAAAGGCGTTGCCTTCCGGATAACGCCCGCGACGTGTGCGTAGCAGGCATCCAGCATTTTCTCAAGCCGCGGGTCTCCTTCCGGGAGGCCCAGGCGTTTGAACTGGCCGCTCAACTGCCTGCGAAGCGTTTCATAGAACGTCATCTCGCCGAGCGAAGCGCCGTCGGCAAGCTCCTTCTCAATACCCAGGTATGCCGCTTCGAACTCCTCTCTGCCCACGAGGACGCCTAAGCGCCTGTAAAATTCCCAGAATTCCTCGCTCCAGTGGATGCCGTCCGTATCGATCGTTCCCCCGAAATCGAAGAGAACCGCCTTCACGTATAATCCAGAACCTTCCCCTGCTCCGAAGACCGGTAACAGAGATCGAGGAGCCGCATCACACTGCTCGCCTCGCACAGGAGGTCGTCGGAATAATTCTTCGTCTCGACTCTATCGACAAATTCCTTCAAAAGCGACGCGTACCAGCCCACGTACTCGTTTTTGTCAGAAACATCGGGCATCGGGATTTCAGTCACTCCCGATCGATCCGAACGTATGAGTTTCAATCCGTCGTAGGAGAGACTCCCTTCCGTGCCTGTTATATAGACGCTGTTCGCGCGTCTGTCGGCAGCCCACGTCAACGAGAGCTGCATGATCATCCCCGGATATTCCAATGAGACGACCGCCGTGTCCTCCACGCCGTAGCTGTGATGTTTCAATGTCCGGAGCGCTGCGGAGACTTTAGAGGGGATTCCAAAAAAATACTGAGCCAGATAGAGATAGTGGGCCCCGGTATCGACGAGAATCCCCCCCCCGCTGTACGCCTTGTTCGTGCGCCAGCCGGGAATCCAGGCCGTACTCGCGGGGTCCGCCTGAAGGCGGAAGACATTGAACTGCGCGAGCGTGATTCTGCCGAGCGTCCCTTTGGCCACAAGATCATGAACCTCGCGCCAGAGAGGGGAATACTTGTACTGGTGACAGGGCACGAAGACCACATTCTCCGCTTTCCGCAGCGCATCCGTCGCCCCGGCGGCCGCCGCGTGCGTATCGGCGAGCGGCTTCTCACAGACGATATGAATTCCCCGTGAAGCGCACACGCGCAGATATTCTGCGTGCGTCGATGGGGGCGTGCAAATGTCTACAAAAGAAATCTTCTCACGCTCCATCAGGGCGTGAATGTCGGAATACAATCGCGCCTCCGGCAACTGTTCCAGGGCCTTCTCGCGATTTTGTTCCGCGACATCCACGACGGCGACGATGCGGAGCTTCGATCGCAAGTTTACATCGGCGTAGGCCGGGAGATGGCCTTTTGCCGCGATATTCCCGTAGCCGATGATCGCCCCCTCGAGCATCAGGCCACGACCAGATGTCGATCGATTTCTTCCAAAAGCCGGGCGCTCCGTTTTTCCTGAACCATCGTCACCAGCACCATGACAAGATTAATACCGATAATCTCGATGAAAAAGTAGAGGGGAACAGCGTCGAGCATGACGCAAACCGCCATGATGATCATGCGGATGTTGGTGGTGAGGATCGCGTAATATTTCATCAGCGGCTTGTTGAGCTCGCGGTACCGATCCGCAAACCATGCGGGGATGGCGTTGCCGGACTCCCGATCGACGCGCTTGCGCAGCGTCTGGAAATTCTTCGAAAACGCCTCCTGCTCCACCGTATAATTTAAATAGATACGAAGCATGATCTTGCGGATCGGGTGTTTTCGAAACGACGTCGCCTTCAGCTCCGCCCTGACCTCGTCGGACCCGTCGAGTTCCGATTTGGCCGGGTCGACCGCAAACTTGATGTACGCGTTGCGGTAGTAATCCGCCAGAGCGCTCTGGATCGAGTGGCTGATGCCGCTCGCGATCACAAAGATGAAAAGGAATGGCCACCAGACGCTGGTCGAGACCACCATTCGGGCGAACAGGTGAGAATAAATACTGAGGAAGATAATATTTCCGCCGAGGCCGTCGAGAATCCGGCCGAACTTCGATTTGTGATCGGTCATGCGGGCGAGCTGGCCGTCGACGCTGTCGAGCGTGTCGGCGAGGACCCAGAGGATGATCCCCCAGACATTGAGAACCGGATCCCGGTAATAGAGCAAGTGCCCCCCCGTCACTCCGATGAAGATGCTGACGATCGTGACGACATTCGGAGTGATCCCCAGCGCCCTGCACGCGACGGCGATCCAGTAGCCGATCGGACGATAGAAATAGATGTCGATCGTTTCTTCGACGTCCCGGGCTTTATAGGTTGATTCGATCCGCGACATGCGTGAAGACACTCTCCATGATATCGATACCTTCCTCCGCCGTGGCCTCATCGATGATCAGCGGGGGGTTGATCCTGATATCGGGGTTATAACCCATTACGATCAAACCCCGTTTCAGGCATTCCTTGAATATCAGTCTGCAACTCTCCTTGTCGAGCTTCTCTTTGGTGCGGCGATTCTTGACCAGCTCGACCCCTATAAGAAGTCCGCGCCCGCGCACATCTCCCACGAAGGGAAATTTATCTTTAAAGCGCATGAGTTTGTCGAGCATGAACCGGCCCACTCTCGCGGAATTCTCGACGAGACCTTCGTCGATGATCGTCTTCACCGTCACGTACGCGGCCGCCGAGGCGAGAGGATTCCCCCCGTAACTCGACGAGCTTCCGCTCGGGTTGGCGAAGGGCTTCGAGGAGATCACCTCATCGCGCGACATCAACCCCGTCATCGGATACCCTCCGCCGAAGCTCTTGCCGATCGTGACAATATCGGGAACGACGCCGTCGTGCTGGCAGCCGAAGAGCTTGCCCGTCCGGCCGAAACCGGTGATCATTTCGTCGACAATTAAAAGCGCGCCGATCTCATCGGCCACACGCCGGAGCTCCTTCAGGTAGCCGTCGGGCGGGACGAGGTTTCCGTTCGTCCCCTGGATCGGTTCGACGATAATCGCGGCAACGTTGTTGGTTGTCTCAACTTTGATCTTCTGTTTAATAAGCTCGACGCAGGCCCACTCGCACTCGGGAAACGTATGGTTCAGCGGACACCGCCGGCAGTCGGCGTAGGGGGTGTTATAAATGCCGGGCGGCAGTGGGCCGAGCTGGTGCTTGAAGTCGTCTCCGATCAGCCCGACGACCCCGAGCGTTTTTCCGTGAAAGCCCCCCCAGAAACCGATCACCTCGGTCTTTTTCGTGAAAGATTTCGCGAGACGCAGCGCGGCCTCGACCGCCTCCGCTCCTCCGCTGTAGTATTGACTGCGGCGTAGGTCGCCGATCGCATTATCGGCCAACAATTTCGACAAATCGGCCCGCACCCGTGTGGCGAAGCTTCCGACATGGATGCGCGCGACCTGGTCCTGGATCGCGCGGACATAGCGCGGATGGTTGTAGCCGAGGCTGGCGACGGCGACTCCCGCGAAAAAATCGATATAGCGGTTGCCGTCGACGTCCTCGACGACGCACCCTTCTCCCCTCTCCATCGCCAGTTGCGACAACGTGGCGATCGTCTGAATGCCGGGGGAGATGTGCC
This sequence comes from Ignavibacteria bacterium, assembly GCA_005877655.1. Lineage (GTDB taxonomy): Bacteria > Bacteroidota > Ignavibacteria > UBA10030 > SZUA-254 > VBOC01. Next base: position 10,518 of record VBOC01000065.1, on the reverse strand, counting down.
GCTGCTCGGATTCAAATATTTCCTTCGACTTCGGCCCCGGAATGGCCGTGCGGATGAGCGCCTTCTTCGCCACTGTGTCATGAACCAACATGTTCCCGTGCCTTTCGATGGATGAGTTGAGCGATATGGCGGCTCGCCTGGATCCGGATTGGTGCAAAACTCGGCCAGTCATTGATGTCGATAATCGTCACGCCGCCGTCCTTGCCGATGATCGCGTCGCCGCCGTAGACAGAGAGACTGAGCGCTTCGGCCGAGGCGCACGCGAGCTCGTGAAGTCTCTTCTCGTCGAATTTCGTGTGATAGACCCCGTTCAGATGATACCAGTGGAAGAGCTCGGTCTCGTTGACCGCGTAAAATTTAACGGTGTCCCCGTCGAGGTGTTCCTGCAGGACCGCTTCCTTGATATCCCGCTGGTGAAATTCCTTCAGGAGGGTCAGCTCCTCCTCATCGGTGTTGGCGAGGGTGACGTCTTCCTTGTGGACTGCATGGACATCGCCCCGTTTGATCCAGAGCTTCGAGGAGGTAAAGCCGGCCTGCCGGGGGTTGACGTCGGAATCGGTCGAGACGATCACGCTCTTCGGGAACGGGATCCCCGCCTCCGGCAGCATTTTGATCATATTAAAGCGATAGCAGTTCATCACACTTCCGGGCGAATTGATGATGAACGCGCCCCGCTTCTCTATCTTCAAAAGCGTTTGCGAGCCCACGGGACCCTGTGCCATCGAGAAAACCAGATTCTCCTTCATCGTTTCGGGAGTGATGACTCCCTCGTCGTACATCGCAACCTCCGCCCCCAGCTCTTTCAACGCGTCGGCTGTCTGATTGATGATGAGGAGGTCGTTCACGACGTGGTTCGGCGAAAATTCTGTCTTCCGCCGGATGCCTGCAAGCCGGAGTTTCATGAGAATAATTTCGATAAAAAAGAAGGAGGATCCTCGGGCGGCGGAGGGAGCCCCATCGCATGCTCGTTCTCGCGGCGGATCATCGCCTGCCGGTCAATCTCCGCCTGGAGCCTGTAGTCGGCGATCACGGTTCCTGCCGCGAAGGCCGTCAGGTTCGCCAGGAAAATAACGCCGAGCGCGATCTGAAAACCGGCCACATGAAAGAGCATCGTCGCCGCGTATCCGAAATAAATGATGAATCGTTTGAACCCCGGATCGAAGTGCGAGTACGGTTGCACGGCGGTCGAGAGGAGGATCGCGATAAAGGCCAGTGCCGCGAGCAACAGCGTCGCATAACCGGCAAACGCCAGGGCAAGAAGGATTGCAAGTTCGTTCACGCGGTCATACACCACTTCAAGACGGTGCCCCTTCTTCGACTCGAGATTGTACCGGCGCGCCACTCCGCCATCCACCCCATCGGCTATTTGAGAAAACGCCAGGGCGATCATCCCCAGAGTGACATATCCGGCTGCGGTCAGGCCGGCGGCGGCCAGGCCGATCAGGAAACCGTAGGCCGAGATCTCATTCGGCGAGAGGCCGAGTTTCTCGTGTGCCGCGACAATCGGGATTCGAAGGATCGAGTCGGATGCCTTGCTCATAGGAGGCCCGACGTCGCGAGCTGATGGAAGGCCATTACTAAAATCGCCAATCCGCATATCGCGCAGGTCCACATTTCCTATGCGCCGTCCGAAAATCGGGTCAGAAATCCCTCGGTCGAATACGTGCTGAACGGATACCAGGGCCGTTTCTCATATCCGACCAGATAATCGAGAAGGAAATGGGATGCGAAGAAAAGTGCCGGCACGGGCGTCCCCAGATAGAGGCTCAAAGGAACGATCCAGCACAGGGCAACCGGTTCCTGGAGCGGCGTCCTCCAATGGTAATTTTTTTCATTTTTCCTGCCATTCTTCCGGAGATAGAGCGCGAGCTTGATCGGATGATCGACCAGATCAATGCCGTAGCCGAACCCGTAAGCGAGTGCGATATCCTTCCCTTCGAGACCGAGCGCCTGGACCCCCACCGTCGTCAATAATAGATGCGGAAGGATCGTCATGCCGCTTTTGCCGAGGATGGTTTTTATTTATGACCCGACAGCAGCATGAACGAGAGCCCGAGCAGGATCCAGAAAAACTCGCGGATCCTCATCACGACCCCGAGATACACGCCGAGGAGGGGCGGCAGAGAAAGGCTCTCGAGTCCGAGGGCGAGGCCGCCTTCCCGGGCGCCAAGATTCAGAGGGATAAAGAAGAGCAGATTGATGATCATCGAATACAAGACATAGAGAAAAAACGCCGGCACGGGATCGACCTGGATCCCGATCCCCCGCAGGATAATATAAACCTCGAAGGCCATGCAAATCCGACTGACATACTCCAGAAAAATCGCGAGCAGAAATTTTCCGCGGGCGTGATGATAGGGTACGGTGATCGCCCGGTCCATCTCCTTGAAATTGGACCGGTACTTTTCAAGCAAGGCCGCCAACCGGCGAAGAATCGTGATGCGGGCGAGCCCGGACTGCAGTTTTTCGAAGAAGCCGTGGCGGTGCCCCAGCAGCGTTATAATAATAACGCAACCGACGGCAACTGCGCCCAATGCCATCGTAACGGACACCGAAACGGGAAGCGGAAGCACGATCAGCGCCGCGATAATCCCGGTGAGGAGCGCGAACATATGTCCGAGAAGATGCACCATCCGGTACACAATCACGGCGGAGATCGAATGGCCCGTCCCCATCGATTCTGCGAGCGCGCTCACCCGATACGGCTCACCTCCCAGGGCGACCACCGGCGTGACATAATTGATAACGAACCCGGAAACGGTCACCATGAACAACCGGCCAAACCGGATCTTGCGGCCGTCCGTGCCGAGCGTGAGCATCCATGCGAACGTGTTCAACAGATAGACAACCAGCCACAGCAGCACGATCGCAAGAAGGCTCCATCCCGCCCTTTGAATGTTTCCGGCGATCTGGTCGAGGCCGAATCGCAGCGCCAGATAGACAAACGCGGCGAGCCCGAACACAAAAAAACCGATCTTTAATGCCGGGATTCTCATTTAGAAAACGGAAAAGTGAACGTATCGCTCGGGATGCTCCTTGAGATCGACGAGGAACAGGTTCAAATCCTTCATGAGCGTCGTAAATTGAGTGTAAAATCGCCCGTCGTTGACAAATCGCGAGACGCTGCTCGAGTCGTTTGACGCCCTTGACATCAGGGTGTCGGCCCTTGCGGTGAACGCGGTCAGATTCCGGTAGAGCTCGTCTTCCATAATCAGCTTCCCCATGCTTCCTTTCCCCTGGCGGATGTGCTCGGTGATGGTCCGTAAATTCGCCGAAACATCCGAAACACTCCGCGAGAGCGAATCGTCGTAAACGAATTTCCCCAGCACCCCCCGCTTCTTTTCCACGGCGCTCATGACCCCGTTCAGCGAGCCGACAAATCGCTCCATCCCCCGGGCCACATCGGGATTTCGGACGAGCCGGCCGACCGAGCCCTCGCCCCGCTCAACCGATGCGGCAATTCTCCGCGCGCTGGCCATCAATTCCGTGAAATCGGCGAGCGAGGATTTAAACTGCGGGCTCGCCGTCTCGATGTCGAACGACTCGAGGAGCGGAATAAACGCATACTCCGCTACCGGAGCCTCGTTCCTGCTGCCGATGCTCAGATCAATATACTTGTCCCCGAGAAGCCCGATCGTTTTAATTTGCGCGGCCGTTCCCGTGGTGATCGACCCTCGGTATTTCGAGAGGACGGTAAGGCTCACCTCGACCCCGTTGACGGTATCCTTGGTCGTGAACGTCATGTCGGTCACGTACCCGATCTTGAGCCCCGCGAGCGTGACCATGGCCCCCTTCACCAGGCCGTGGACATTGGTCACGAACAGCTTCACCATGTACGTCGATGTGAAGATGTTCTGTTCCGTTCCGACGATGCTGACGATAAAGACGAAGATGATCAGGCCTATTAAAAGAACGATGCCGACCTTCAAATTCGACCACCGCAATTGTTGGGAATCCATTACCCCCTCCCCGTCTGATGAGTGAGCAGATCCGCCTCTTCGCGGATTTCCGAGAGAAAATCCTCTACGAACGGATCGGTCGACGCCAGGAGCCCTTCCGCCGAACCGTCGAACACCACCCGTCCCTCGCTCATGAGTGCGAGTGAATCCCCGACGGCGAAGGCGTCGCGGAGGATGTGCGTGACGACGACCGAGGTCACGGCGCGTTCTTTCTTCAACCTGATAATCAGCCCCGTGATGATCTTCGCATTGAGAGGATCGAGCCCCGTTGTCGGCTCGTCGTACAGGATGATCTCCGGATTGAACGAGATCGCCCGTGCAATGGCGACCCGCTTTTTCATGCCGCCGCTGAGCTCCTCCGGAAGCAGATCCTGGGTCTCCGACAGGTTGACGAACTCCAGGCAGTCTTCGATGCGCTTGCGGATCTCTTCTTCAGCCATCTCGGAGTGTTCCTGCAGAAAAAATGCCACATTCTCGGCGACGGTGAGGGAATCGAAGAGGGCGTTGCCCTGAAAAACCATGGACATCCTCCTCCGGATCGGCATCTTTTCGCGCTCGCTCAAATGCGTGATCTCGACGCCGTGCACGGAGACCGATCCGCTGTTCGGTTTCCAGAGCCCGAGGATGATTTTCAGGAGCGAACTTTTCCCCGCCCCGCTGGGCCCTAGGATCACCTTTGTCTCCCCCTTCCTGACCTCGAAGGAGACATCATCGAGGATTTTCCGCTCCTCGACTTCCACTGTGACATGTTCGACCCTGATCATACTAAAGAATCGACCAGATCACTTTCGTGAAAATGAAATCATTGAAGAGCACGATCACCGACGCCACGACGACTGCATTCACGGCAGCCCGTCCGACACCCACGGTTCCGCCGGTCGTGGCGAGTCCGTAATAGCAGCTGATTGTCGAAATAAAGAAGGAGAAGATGACCGGTTTCGCAAAACCGACAACAAGATCCTTCACCTTCAGATCGTAAACCGCGGAGTGCCAGTAAAACGAAGGATCGACGTGCAGCCAGAGGTCGGAAACAAGCATGCCGCCGACGATTCCGACCAGGTCCGCCACGAGCGTCAACGGAAGAAACATGATCAGCGCGGCGACAAGGCGCGGAACCGCGAGTTTTTCGATCGGGTTGGTGCCGAAGGCGCGCAGCGCATCGATCTGCTCGCTCACCTGCATCGACCCGAGCTCCGAGGCGTTTTTTGCGCCGGTCCGGGCGGCGAGCATCAATCCCGTGATGACAGGCCCCAGCTCCCGAATCAGGGCCAGCGAGGTCGTGCGGCCTACAAGGAGTTTGGCGCCGAATGTTTCAAGGCGGTGTCCTCCTTCGATCGACATGATGATTCCCATGAACAGGCCGGAGAGGAAGACGATCAGGAACGATTGCGCCCCTATCAGATACATCTGTTCCATCGTGTCCCTCCTGTACCTCCACACCGAAGAGAGCGACCGGACGTTCTCGAACGTGAAAATCGAATACTCCTGGAGCCGCTGAATCGACCCCTTGAAGGCGCGAATCGGAGATATGTCTTTCACCAGCTCAGCCACGCTCACCTGGCACGAAGAAGATCCTCCGCAGCCCGGACGTCGGCGGCGTGGTCCACATCGACGATCTTGGAGAAAGGATAGGCTTCGAGGGCGTAGCCTCGCTCGACCAGGTATGAAAGAAAATTGCGCAGCCGCTCTATGCCCTGATTGAGCGCAGAGTCGATTTCATTAAAAATCCGCGGAGACAAAACATAGAGCCCGCCTGTTGCGAGCGGCGTCCCGGAGGCGGTTGAAGTGGAGGCCGGGCCGGCCGTTCGCGTTCCAAATCCCAGGATTCGCATCGACGGATCGACCTGAACGGTGAGCGGATTTTCATCATCGATAAAGCCGGTGACCGCAAGGAGGCCGTCGACGCTCTCCCTCGTCCGCGCTTGTTCCATGAACCGCCCGAATTCATCTTCATTAAAAATCGAGTCGACCGTGGATAAAAGAAACCTTCCATCCGTCAGGTGTGGCGCGAGGGCGAACAGGCTGTGCATCGAGCTCGGTGTACTCTTCACGACGAAGGCGACAGGTATCGGGAATTGCTTCTTTTCCACGAAGCTCTTGACCGCGGCGGACGACTCGTTGACGATGCAGACCAATTCGTCGATTCCGGCGCGGATAAAGGACATGATGAGCCGTTCGATGAGCGGAACGCCGTTGACCGGAACGAGGGGTTTCGGCGTTGTGATCCCCTCCGACCTCAGACGGCTGCCCTCCCCGGCTGCAATGATGCCCGCTTTCATCAGAACGCGTATGACGTAAAACAGTTTGCACCATCCGAAAGAAAACTGAATGGTGCAATGTTAATTTTTTTTAAAATTTGGCTCCAAAGATAGCAAAAATCCATCAGATTTCCAAGCATGTCCGTACGGCAGTTATAATGAAGTATTTTTAACGTGACACTGTCGTTTTCTCTTCGTATGTTACGGGTGGCACCTAGCTACTGAACGAGAGGCAGAACCGGTTCAATTGCTGGGCTCTTCCGATCACATCTACTCAAGGCTCATCTTCAGAAGGAGGGCAACTATGCATGTGAAATATTTCGCGCTCATGCTCTTCGTGTTCCTGGTCGGATGCAATAACAGGAGCGAAGAACTCGAGAAGCAGAATGCAGAATTGCGCAATAAAACCGCAGAATTGACCACGGATCTGTCTTCGCGCGATGCCTACATCGACACCGTCACGCAGTCCATCAATGATATTTACACGGTGCTGGAAGGAATGCGGTCGAAGGAGAAGATGGTCGTTTCCGAGACGAATGCGATGGAATCGGGGAAGAAAATCACCAGCCACGATGTACGGCAGAGGATTCTCAACCAGCTGGCTCTCATCGATTCGACCCTGAAGGGGAATACGAAGAAACTCGCGACCCTCCAGGCGAAGCTCAATTCCTACAAGGCTCAATTTGCGGGGTTGAAGCAGATGGTCACGACGCTTCAGAAGACGCTGGAAGAGCGTGAACAAAATATTGCCGCGCTCGAACAGAAGGTCCACGGCCTCGAGACGGATCTCACCGAGAAAAGCCGGATGGTGACCGAGAAGGACTCCGTTATCACGGTGCAGACGTCCAAGATCAATACCGGATTTTACATCGTCGGGAAACGATCGGAACTCGAGCAAAAGGGGATCATTTCGAAGGACGGCGGATTCCTGTGGGGGCTCTTGGGATCTTCAACCATCCTTGCAAGCGGAGTCGATTCCCGTTACTTCACGCCGATCAACAAGGTCGAGGAACGGACCATCCAGGTGAACGGCAAGATCGCCGAGGTTATCCCGAAGCGCAGCGAGCAGCTCTATACAAAGACACTCGTGGATCCGCATCAGTCGATGCTGACCATTGCGGAGCCGAGCGCGTTCTGGCAGGATAATTACCTTGTGATCATCACCGATTAAACGGCAGCAAATAACGTCACCGCCTTCGCGGGGAAGGCGGGACGTTTTCCAGACGGAACCTGATCCCGGTCGAAAGAACGGGATCAGGTTCTTCTGTTTTTAGTCGGTTCCCCGGGTGAGTGCGCCCGGCAGGGCGCACCAAAAAAAATCCCGCCCCGATTTCTCGAGGCGGGTATGATTCTCACTCTATCACCTATCCACCGTATTCAATCCACCATCTCACTAACCATACGTAGGAGGAGTGAGTTTCAAAGATATTTAACAGTTCGACGGGCACGATAGTTCCCAAACTCCCGAAATCCCCCGGATCTGCAAAATTCCCTCAAAACCACCTCCAGAGCCAATATTTTTCGAATACGACCTTTTTCCAGTGGTGGGTCACGCTCGGTTCATCGACCGAGACGACGGGCACGGGTTTCGCAAAGAAGTCGCCCTGGATATAACCGGCCCTCCCATACCCTGTTTCGAGGTAACAGTGGCCCATGCCGCCGAAGTCTTTCAATGGCGCGTGCGTCCGAAGTTCGCTTGCGATATTGTGAGCAACCGTCTCGGCCTGGCCAGCCGCAAAAACGCCCGCCTTCGGAAGATTGCCGCCTGATGGCAGGCGAACGGTGGTCACATCCCCGATCGCGAAAACCTCCGGGAACTGCGTCCTCAATGAGTTCGGATCAACCGCGACCCAGCCCGATTCGTCGGTGAGGCCGGCGGCCCGCACAATCTGCGGGGGACGGTGGGGCGGGATGACGATGAGCATGTCATACTCGCACGATGCTCCGTTTTCGAACGAGATCCTTCGCCCCGCATTGATAGCCGAAACCTTGTGAGCAAGGTGGAGCTCGATCCTTCTCCGCCCAAGGAGGTCGGAAAGCATCGTCGCCCCGGCGGGACCGGCAGCCGGCAGGGGCGCAGGCTCCGGCGTGAACACCTTGATTGTCGTTCCGCCGTTTGCCCTCTGGGAGAAAAATGATTCCAGGATAAAGGCGGCTTCGTATGGAGCGGGCGGGCACTTGTAGGGAGTCTCGCCGATGACGATCGCGATCGTCCCGCCCGAAAAAGAAACCAGGGCGTCGCGCAGCTTTATGACGTCTTCTAAATTATAAAAGGAATGAACCCCCTCCGCCCATCCTCGCACGAGCTGGGGCATCAGCTCCGCACCGAGTGCTACGACGAGGTAATCGTACCGGAAGCTCGCCCGGTCCGTCTCAACCCGATGTTCACCCGGGTGGATTGCCCGGATCGTCGCCTGGTAAAACTCAACGCCATGTTTCTCCATTGCCGGCAGAGGTTTTACAATTGCCGCGGGTTTACGCCATCCGACCATGACCCACAGATACGAAGGAGGAAAGGAGTGGACGTTGCCCAGGTGCCTCCGCAGTTCGCGCGCGGCCACGATCCCCCCGATTCCGCCTCCAAGAATGACTATCGTTTTTTCCATCACCCGCTTGTTCTCGTTCCTGCGAATCTACTAAAATGTTTCAAGAAAATCGAGCTTCTTGCTTCTGAGGGGGGCGTCCTCTATATTAGCCGGCGGTTCCCGGAAAAACTTCTTGCCCAAATCCCTCTTCACTCAACTTCGCTGCAGCGCCTGCGGGGAGATTTTCCCGGCGCATGTCCCGCAAACCGTGTGCGCCGCATGCGGCAAAGCTCTCGTCGCAGAGTACGATCTCGATGGAGCGAAGAGACAGCTCTCCCGCGACGAGTTTTCGAAACGTGAAGGATCCCTCTGGCGTTACCGGGAACTTTTGCCGGTGATGGACGACTCGATGATACGATCGCTCGGGGAGGGATGGACTCCGCTCCTCGCTGCCCGAAGGCTCGGAAAAGAATTGGGCTTGAGGTCGCTCTTTATAAAAGAAGAAGGGTGTAACCCCACCGGTTCATTCAAGGCAAGAGGAATCTCCGTCGCGGTTTCCAGGGCGCTCGAGCTCGGAATCCGGGAGATCGCAATGCCCTCGGCGGGGAATGCCGGCGGCGCCCTCGCGGCCTATGCGGCAAGGGCGGGTTTAAAGGCGCATGTTTTTGTCCCGCGCGACACCCCCGTGGTAAACATCAGGGAGATAAGGTTCTACGGTGCCGAGATTTATTTAATCGACGGCGACATCAGCGACTGTGCGAAGGCGATGAATCAGTCAGATCGACGATCCTCGTGGTTCGACATGTCGACCATGAAAGAGCCCTACCGCCTGGAAGGCAAGAAGACGATGGGATTCGAACTCGCCGAGCAGTTTGGCTGGGAGCTTCCGGATGTGATCATCTATCCCACCGGCGGCGGTACCGGCCTGATCGGCATGTGGAAGGCATTTCGCGAGCTGGAACAGCTCGGCTGGATCAAAGGCAAAAAACCGAGAATGGTGACGGTGCAGGCCGAGGGTTGTGCCCCAATCGTTCGGGCATTTAAAGCGCGCAAGAAAGAGTCTCAATTCTGGGAAGGCGCGCAAACCGTGGCATCCGGTTTGCGGGTTCCGAAAGCATTTGCCGACCACCTGATCCTCGAAGCACTCTACGATAGCGCAGGTTGTGCCGTCAGCGTATCGGATGAGAATCTGCTCCTCGAAATGCGCCGGGCCGCGTCGCTCGAAGGTATCCTTTTCTGTCCCGAAGGCGCTGCCGCCGTGGCCGCGTTGCGGCAACTGGTGCGCGAACGATTCATCGCCGCGGAGGATCGCGTGGTTGTTTACAATACGGGCTCGGGCTACAAGTACGCCGAGCTCATCGTCCCGGCGGCGGGAAACGGGGGTTGACTTTTTAGCCGGACTTTTGTATGATGAGGGGTTCGCTGTCCTCCTTTCCATTGCTAACCATCCGGGGAATTGTATGCAGATCAAAGAGAAGATTGACCAGAATGTCGCGGTCCTCAGTCTCAAGGGCGACTTACTCGGGGAGCCGGACACGACCAACCTTCGGGAGAAGATTCACAGTCTCGTCAGCGATAATATCAAGCAAACCGTGATCGACCTGGGAGGAGTGAACTACATGAACAGCTCCGGACTCGGGACATTGATAGCGGCACTGACGATGGTGCGCAATGCAGGGGGGGACCTCCGCCTGGCGCGTGTAGAGGGGAAGGTACAGAATCTGTTCGTCATGACTCAGCTCGTGAAGGTGTTCGATACGTATGAGACCGTCGATC
>VBOC01000066.1:12610-19306 GCA_005877655.1 Ignavibacteria bacterium | reverse complement strand
AGTATGCATAATACGCTCCCAATGCCCGCAGCCATGGAACCGTCGGTGTGGGTCAGCGGCCCGGCTTCTTAACTTTCGGTTTTTTCAGCAGCTCTTGCCGAGCCTTCTCCGCGCGATTCAATGAATCCAACCGGAGACTGTCGCGTACGGCCGCCGAGTCGATCACCGGGATTGAGACCATTCCACGGCTCTCCATCTGGTACATCGGGGCCGACACGCTCGGCGTTGCAAGACGCCGCGCCTTCGATTCGAGCGGCGATTCCGCGGCAGGCTTGTTCTCCTCGCGCGGCTGAATTTTCACATCCGATTTCAATTGTGTGGCTTCTCGGGCCGGCGCAGAGGCAGCTCCACTCGTCGTCTCGCCCGCCCTTACCCGCTCGTTGTTCAACTGTGCTTCCTTTTCCAATTCCGACGCTGACGGAGCGGCCTGCTTTGCCCGCTCCCCTGCCGCTCGCTTTTCCACCGAGCCTTTCGACACGGCTTGGGTCGATTTCTCGTTCCCCTGCGCAGCCCCGGAACGCGGCGCCGTCTGAGATTCGCCTTGTTTTATGACCGGCGGCGAAGGAGGCACGGCACGATACATCGAAGGCACCCTCGGCTCCTCCACCGGGGGCGGAGCGGCATGGCCGGTCGTCCGCACGGCCGGCTCCTCCACCGGCGGGGGCGCCACCGGGGTCCGCCAGAAGATATAATAAGAGAAATATCCCACTGCGATAAGGGCCACGAGAGAATAGGCAAAAGCCGGCACTCTCCGGGGCGCGAAGAATTGTCGCCACCCTGCCCCCGATTCCTGTGACGGCTCGAGGAGCCGTCGCTTCAGCCTCGCCTCGAAATCAGGAGCGGCCTTCACCGGAGGCAGCTTCTTCAGCACTTTTCTCATTGAATCGTCGGGAAGCTCCGGGAGATTCATGTCATTCATAGGCCGTTCTCATCGTAGCGAGTGCAGCAGGCGCTTGAGCATTCCACGCCCGCGGTTCAGTCGGGACTTTACCGTGCCGATATTTAAATTTGTGATTTCGCAAATCTCTTCGTACGTCAAGTCCTGAATGTCGCTCAGAACCACCGCCTCGCGATACTTTGCCGGAATCGAGTCCAGGGCTTTCTGGATGATCGCCGCTTCGAGTGATCGTTCCGCCTGACGGTCTGCAGAATTCCCGTCATCGGGAATCTCGTAGTCCCTTTCATCTCCGCCCTCGCGGCCCCGGCTGAGGGAAAAGAGCGATCCGCGTTTCATCCGCCGGAGGTGAGTCTTCGCAAGGTTCGAGGCGATCGTATAAATCCATGTCGAGAATCTGGCAACGGGCCGGTAGGTCTCGCCCTTGCGATACACCCTGATAAATGTCTCCTGGACCACGTCATCGGCCTCGTCGAAATCGCCCAGAAAGCGGAACGCGAAGTTTGTCAGTTGATCTTTGTACCGTCCAACCAGGGCGTCGAATGCGCTTGCATCACCCCGCTGAAATGCCCCGATCAGCTCTTCATCGGTCGGCGCCACCATCTGAGACACTCGGCTATCCGTTGAACCTGCCAAACCCGCCAAATGTTCCTCCGGATGAAGTTTTGCCCATTTCAGCGCCTCCCCCAGAGCCGGGTCAGCCGGCCGCCGTCAATTTGCACACAAGCATCGTCATGACCAGGCGCTGGTCCATGGATGATGATTTCAGCGTTTCATCGGCTTCGATCAGCGCCGAAAAACAGCCGCGGAGTTCATCGGAAGAGAATTTTCCGACCGCAGACAGATAATCCCTCACCGCGAACGGGGTCACGCCGAGCCGCTCGGGGAGTTGGGTTTGCGGAATCTTTTTTCCAAGAAATTCCTGGAGAAGCCACAGCTTCATAAGGTAACGGGTCAGCATGACGATCATCCAGACCGGCGATTCCCCGCGCCTGAGCATGTTCTCCAGAATTTCGATCGAGCGGCCAATGTTTTGCTGCCCGACGGCCTTCTGAAGCTCGAAGATATTGTACTGCCGTGAAAACCCCACCACGTTATTGACGTCGTCGGCCCCGATGGTTGCACGATCGCCCACATAGAGGACGACCTTCTCGAGTTCATTGTTGACCTCGCGCAGAGACCTGCCGACATACGATTGGATGAGCTGGCATGCTTCGGAAGTCGGTTCTTTCCCGAGCGCCCGGATGCGTTTACGCGCCCATTCCGAGATCTCGTTTTCGTAAAGACGGCGGAATTCCAGTACAAGCCCTTTCTCTTTGACCGCCCGGAAGAATTTCAGGCGAAAGTCGGGCCTCGAGGCCGTCATGACCAGCGAATTCGAGGTGCGGGGATTCTCGGCGGCGGGAAGCAACTGCTCGATGTTCGCGAGCTTATCCACCTCCCGCACAACGACGACGCGGCGCGGCGCCATCATCGGATAAGTCGAGATGCGGGAGAGTACGCCGTTCGCATCCGACTCCCGCCCGTGCATCCGGTCGAGGTCGAAGCTCCTGGCAGACTCGTCAAGGCACTTCTCAATGACCGCATGAACGGCCTCGTCGACTAAAAAGTCCTCCTCGCCGTAGAAGAGATACAACGGCGCGACCTCTTTCCGGCCGAGAGATTGCTCAAGCATCCGGAGTGGACTCGCGTCGCCGCTCATGCGCTGTCCCCACCCTTTCCGGGTTCACTTCTTATCGTCGGGCCCTTTCGCCGTTTTGTCCTTGCCCCCCTTGAGATACACCCTGTTCATCACGACAGTTTTCACCGGCTTATCACCGGGTTTTGTGGTCTCCACCTTGCCGATCGCCTCGACGACTTCCTTGCCGGAAACGACTTCCCCGAAGATCGTGTGGCGGCCGTTGAGCCAGGGAGTCGGAACGAGTGTGATGAAAAACTGGCTCCCGTTGGTGTTGGGCCCGGCGTTCGCCATCGCGAGGAGTCCGGCGCGGTCGAACTTGCGACTCGGGCTGATCTCATCCGCGAATGTCTTGCCGTAGATACTCTCGCCCCCCATTCCGGTCCCAGTAGGGTCCCCGCCCTGGATCATGAAGTTGCTGATCACCCGGTGGAAGACGACTCCGTTGTAATAACCTTTCTTGGCCAGTCCCTCGAAATTTTCAACGGTCTTCGGCGCGTCGGCGCGGAAGAGCGATACTTCGATCGTGCCCATGTTTGTTTCGATTATCACGACGTCTTTCCCTTTCTGGATTGTGGATTTTAGCGATTCCTGTTTTGGGGTTGTGGTCCTTGCGGGTTCTTGTTTCGGGATTGCGGTTTTTGTCGTTTCCTGTTTCGGTGTCGCTTTTGTCCCTATGTTTTCCATATCCTGCGCGGCGAGTGATCCTGTGAAGGCAATCATTACGGCCAGCAGGATTCCGGTGAGTCGACGGTTCTTCATGTTCTCTCCTTGGTTATTTTGCGTGGTTGTTTAGTATCAGAAATAGTACATCAATCCGAATTTCAGCCCGAGGCTGAAAAAATTCATGCTCGCCGACCTGTTCCTCACCGGTATCGGCAGTTCCGTCCCGTCAGATCTCCTGAACGGGCTCATGACGGTTTTGCGCGCATCGACGGCAATGTGACCGAAGAGATGGTCGTCAAATTCCGTGTCCGCCTCGGTTTCCAGCTTCAACCCGACGCCGTGCGACGTGTACTCGTTGCTTGGATACGATGAGGCCTCTTCCGAGAATCGTGCGATGGCGTAGCCGAGCCCGCCGCCGAGCTTGAAATCGTAGCCATCGCCTCTGAAAATACGCTGTGCCACCGCCGTCGGCATGTGGACCCCGTAAGAAAACAGTATATCCGGGCCCTGCTGCTGCGTGACCGAGTATGATTTAAGGAGAAAAGCATATTCAATCTTTACTCCCCACGATTCGGAGAACTGCATCTCGCCCGCGCCGTAGAATTCGGCGGCCGATGAAAAATCGTCCAGTCTCGAGGCCGGCAAGTATCGCAGATTGATATAGTCGACGATATCGGTCGCGAGAACCAGCGTTACACCGATTCCTGCCGCAATCCCGGCAAGCCGGCGATTCTCTTCAGACGAGTCGGCCTGCGCGACCACCGATGAGGCGGCCATATTGAGCGCGGCAATGACAAAGACGGTTTCACGAGGCATGACTCACGTCGGGCGCGAGTTCGTCCTCGGCCTCCTCTTCCCTGATGACGTCGGCGAGGTGGAGTTTGTCCACCCAGAAAAAGTAGATACCGATGATCGTCATTCCGACGTAGCCGATCGCATGGGTCACGGTCGCGTAGCTGAGCGCCAGCTCGCCGTCAACCCCGTACAACCGGGTCAACGACTGGACGGTGAAGTAGTGATAGGGACCGGTCGAGCCCGGGGTCGGGGCCATATAGCCGATCGTCGAGATCGCCTGAACGACCATCGCAGAACGGATGTCGAGCCCGTACTTCTCCGTCAGGCCGAAGGCGTAAAAGGGGAGGTACATCATAAAAATATAGAGAACCCAGACCAGAATGCTGAGGATTGCGATCGGAAGATAATGCTTCGGCTCCTTTAAAAACAGGAACCCGTCCAAAAACGAATGGGCGATATGCTCGACCATCCTGGCCCTTTTGTGCGGAAGATGCCGCGTGAAAAAATTCAGTACCTTGACGACGACGTCCCGGCGCAGCATAAGAAATGTCAACACCGAGATGCAGACCAGCGTTCCCGCCGTTACCCAGATACCCGTCGCCTCAAGCCAGGGGAAGGCCTGCGTCAGGGGACCGGAATAAATCAGGGGAATCAGGGCGATCATGATCAGGAAGGAAAGAATATCGAAAATTCTTTCAACGAGTAGCGTTCCGAATGCCGCGCTCTTCGATATGCCCTCCAGCTTGCCGATCGCGTAGGGCCGTACGACCTCTCCCACTTTCGGCAGGACGTTATTCACCAGATACCCCACCGACATCGCGGAAAAAAGATTGCGGAACCGGAGCTCTCGTTTGATCGGGCGGAGGAGGTACTCCCAGCGCCATGCGCGGAAGATATGGCTTAAAATCAAAATCGGAAGCATCGACAGCGCCCACCAGTAATTTGCGTGGGTCAGGATGTCCCAGAGTTTCGGAAAGTCTGATCCTTTGAACGCGAAGTAAAGAAAGAACAGCGTGAGAAACCCGCTGATCGAGTATTTGAGGGTTGTCTTTACCCGATGGTGCATGCGGGGCGGGGTGCCTGGTCAGCGGACGTCGATGACCTCGACGTCCGCCGGCGCTTTAAACACGAACTCGCTGTCGGGTATCCCGGAATTCAATTTTACGCTGCCGATTTCGTAGATCGTGAGGTTGTCGCCGATGTCAAGGACCTGAATTCTCTTCATCAGCCACTCGTCCCGATCCACCCACAGTTTCATCCACCGGATGTTCGATTTTTCTTCCCGGGGGACGAGCTTGAGCACCGAAGTCTCCAGCCGGTCGATCGTCTCCTTGCCGAGGAGTGTGGCGCCGTAGCGGCCCGGTATATTCACGAGGATCTTATCGGGGGAGAATGATTTCGGATCTTCCTTGTAATGATCAATAAAGACCTGGTTATTCGCGCGCGAGAACGTCCAGACGCTGATTCCGTCGGTCACAATCGTCTGGTCTTCCGATTCGATCCGGTACTTATTCCCCTTCTTCACGAAGAGCGTGCCGGTGAAGTCCTGTTCCGACTTGGTGACGCCGAAGACGACATGCTTGGTGAAGGAGACCGAGGCATCCTGCATGGAGTCGAATTTGCGCTGCAGTTTCTCCAGCATCTCGCCGGCCCCCTCGGAAAGGGCCCGCCCCGCCAGCAGTAGCATGAGCGCCATCGTTTGTACCCTCGGCGCGCGCCTCATCGGTCAGTCCAGATCCTTTAATTTTAGGTCGAGCTCATTGTCGCTTTCAATGAGCACTGTCCGCGCCTTGCTTCCGTCGAAGGGGCCCACTATCCCGGCCGCCTCGAGCTCGTCGACAAGGCGGGCCGCCCGCGAATACCCGACTTTCAGCCGCCGCTGCAGCAAGGACACCGAACCCTGCTGGTGGCGGACGATGAGGCGGGCGGCTTCTTCAAAAAAATCATCCCGGTTTCCCGAGGAGCCGCTGAAGCCCGAACGCTTGCGCTCCAGAATTGACGGCAGTTGAAACGGTCTGGGGTAGCCCTGCTGGCGCCCGATATGCTCGGTCAGCCGCTCCACCTCATCGGAGGAGACGAAGGCGCTCTGGATGCGGACCGGTTTGGGGCTGCCGGACGGAAGGTAGAGCATATCTCCGCTCCCCAGTAGCTGTTCGGCGCCGTTCATGTCGAGGATCGTGCGCGAGTCGGTCTTGGACGCGACCTGATAGGCGATGCGCGCCGGGAAATTCGCCTTGATCACGCCCGTAATGACGTCGACGGATGGGCGCTGGGTTGCGAGCACCAAATGAATGCCGACCGCCCTCGCAAGCTGGGCGAGCCTCGCGATCGGCTCCTCCACTTCCCGCGCCGCCGTCATCATGAGATCGGCGAGCTCGTCGATCACGACAACAAGGTAGGGCATCTTCGTGTGAACGATCGCCTCGGTGTTTCTTAGGCGGCCCGCTTTCTGCCGTTCGTTATAATCTTGAATGTTCCGGACGGCGGCGGCGGCCAAACGGTCGTATCGCCTTTCCATCTCGAGCTCGACGCTTTTCAGTACGCTGACCGAGCTTGCGGGCGTGGTGGCGATCTCCTCCGCGATGTCGGGAGAGACTGCCAGGAAGTGATGGCGCAGATTCCCGTAACTCGTCAGCTCGATCTTCTTGGGATCTATCAATAT
>VBOC01000066.1:0-12400 GCA_005877655.1 Ignavibacteria bacterium | reverse complement strand
TTGTTCGGAATCTCAACCCCGACGGCGCTCTTCCCCGGTATCGGGGCGATGATGCGAATCCCCCGAGCCGCCAGCGCCAGCGCCAGATCGTCTGCGAGGTTAACGATTCTGCTGATCTTCACGCCGGAGGCGGGAACAAGTTCATAAAGCGTGATGACCGGCCCCGGTGTCACGCTCACCGATTCGATCTCAACGCCGAAATGGGCGAGCTTCTCGCGAACGAGCTCGGCATTGCCTTTCAGTTCATCCGGACCGACGATGTCGATCTGCCGAGGAGGGTCGAGGAGCTCGACGGAGGGAAAAACATAATCGATCTCGGCGGGCTCGTCGGCGGGTGGCTGTAAGGAGGAAGGGGATAGCGAGTCTTCGGTTTCCCGGAGCTCCTCATCGGGGATCTCTCCCGGTTCCTCAACGGAAATATCGATGGAACTCCTTTCAGGAGCAGGACGCCGCACCGGCTCCTGCCGGATTGCCGGTTCAGCAAACTCTTCCTCTGCGCCGGATCCCACCTCGATTTCCGCGAACTCCTTCCCCTTCGGGATCCGCCCGCGTATCCCCTCGCCGATCGTCTTCAGCCGTTCCAGCGTCCGTTGGATGTCGAGATCGATCGCGAAAACGACCGCGATGAAGATCAGGGTGCACAAGACGATGGCAGCGCCGGTCGTGCCGAACAGGTTGGCCGACAGGTCCGCCACGAACGCGCCCATCGCACCGCTCCATTCATTGCGGATGCCTCCTGCAATCAGATTGACGACCCCGAGTGAGGCCGAGAAGAGCAGCATCAATATAATCACGTAATTGGTAATCGTAACGAACTTGCGGGGGTTCAGCCTCCGGAGCACGAGCCATCCCCACGCGAGCATGAGGAGGGGGATCAGAAGGGAAATGTATCCGACCGTACTGTTTATAAAGAAGTTGGAGACGAGTGCGCCCAGAAGGCCGAAATGCTTCTTGATCCCGCTGACCGCAGCCTTCACGTCGCTGTTATAGATAAGCCGCACGAGATCCGTCGCGGAGAGCTTCTCGAGCAGCGGCTCGTCGTTCCTGGTGTATGCGACGATGCTGGAGGCGATCAGGAGTCCGCTCACCATTAGAAGGATCCCGATAACCTCCCTTGCATGTCCTTTCTGCTTCTTTGGAGCCGGGGATCGGGGGATATTTTTCGGACTTTCCGTCATCGCGGCTTCACTTCGGGCTTAATGTCTCAGGCAGTTCGCGTATTGTCCTGTTTGTTCACACGGATGACGCTGCCCGACAGCACCGGAAGAACAGAGACGGAATCCAGCTCGCCGCAGACTTTGAGGTCTTCCGCGAAGCCGATTTCCGACAGATAGGCGCCGTGGGTCGACCGTTCCAGCATTTTCAAAATGTCGGCGCCGAAATTCATGTCGAGCGCCGCAGCCGCCCTGCCGCTGTCGTCCAGAATCAATTCGGGCTCAGAATCGCCGGCAAGCCGGTTGATGATCTTGCCGGCACAAACGGCATCCTCGATGCAAAATCCGTTTTCCCTGCCCGCGCAGAGTATGATAAAGTCACTCATCAGATCGCGCAGGAAGTTCACGACCATCGAAAGATTGATGAAGCCGGCGATGATCTGCTTCCTGGCATGGCGCCCCCTCGCCATCGCGGAAGTTCCGTTCGTCGTCATGAAGATGATCGACTTCCCCCTCACAACCGCTTCGGTAAACTCGCGCGGCGAATTGCCGAGGTTGAACCCTTCGATCCTCCTGGCGTTCCGCTCCCCGGCCCGCAACGTCACGTCTCCGAAGAGGCTGCCCGAGATCTTGACGGCGCTTTCGACGTTCGCGACGGGAATAATTTCCTTGGCCCCGTTTCTGAGCGCGACCGCAATGGTCGTGCTCGCCCTTAGGACGTCGATCACCACCACGTTCTTGTCTTTGAAGTGCAACTCATCGACCTCGCGCGGCGTGAAGCGCGTCTCTATCCTGATCGGGCTCTTACCCGGCATGCTGTTCCTTCTTGATAAATGGTACCTTCGCGACCCGGGCCGCGACTTCCTTCTCGCGGATCAGGATATTCACGCGCGATCCCGGCTGCGCGGCGCCGGTATCTACGTAGCCGAGCCCGATCCCTTTGTCGAGCACCGGCGAAACCGTCCCGCTCGTCACAAGCCCGAGCGAACTGCCGTTCAGTCTGATCTCGTAGCCCTGGCGCGGGAATGCCTTCTCTCCCTCGACCATGAAGCCGATGAGTTTTCGTTTCACGCCTTGTTGCTTGATCTTCACGAGTGCATCGCGGCCGATGAAATCGCCCTTCTCGAGCTTCGTGATCCAGCCCAGACCCGCTTCGAGGGGATTCGTGGTGGCATCGATGTCGTTTCCGTACAGGCAGTACCCCATTTCGAGCCTGAGCGTGTCGCGGGCGCCCAGTCCGACCGGCTTGATTCCAAAATCCTTCCCCGCCTCCATGAGGGAGTCCCAGACCCGCTCCGCCGTCGCAGTGTCAGCCGCAAAGTAAATTTCAAAGCCGGTTTCTCCGGTGTAGCCGGTCCGCGAGACGGTCATCGGGAATCCGGCAACCCTCGTCCGGACAAAGGAATAGTAGGGAACGTGCGAGAGGTCGGCGGGAGTGAGCTTCTGGAGGATCTCTTCCGAGCGCGGTCCCTGAACGGCGAGGAGGGCGGTCTCTTCGCTCCGGTCAACTATCTCGACGCGGAGTTTCGAGCGGTTCGACTTCAACCACTCGAGATCCTTCCCGATGTTTGCCGCGTTGACGACGAGCATGAAATGCTCCTCGAACCGGTACACGAGGAGGTCGTCGACGATCCCTCCGTCGGCATAACAAAGTAGGGAGTACTGGGCTTTTCCATCGGAAAGTTTCGACGTGTCGTTCGTCGTCATCCGCTGGACGAACGCCTGGGCATCGGCGCCACGGACCTCGAATTCGCCCATGTGGGAAACATCAAACACGCCGGCCTTATTCCGCACCGCCTTGTGCTCCTCAAGGATTCCGGTGTACTGGATCGGCATGTCGTAGCCGCCGAATTCGACCATTTTTGCGCCGAGCTTTCGATGAATCGCAAAAAAGGGGGTTTGCTTCATCAACCTACTTCTGAACCTTCTTCCAGTCGGCGAGAAACCGTTCGAGTCCGATGTCCGTGAGAGGATGTTTGATGAGCTGGGTCTGGACGGAGTATGGCATCGTCGCTATATGCGCGCCCATCATCGCGGCTTCCACGACGTGGATCGGATGACGAACGCTCGCGACGAGGACCTGTGTTTCGTAGGCGTAATTCCGGTAGATGGTCATAATCTGCCGGATGAGTTCCATCCCCGTGATGCTGATGTCGTCAAGCCGGCCGACGAAGGGGCTGACGATGTACGCGCCGGCCTTGGCGGCAAGCAGGGCCTGATTGGGGGAGAAGCAGAGAGTCACGTTCGTGCGGATGCCCTCCGCCTTGAGGCACATGACGGCCTTGAGCCCTTCTTTAATGAGCGGCACCTTCACAACGATGTTATCGGCAACTTTTGCGAGCTCGCGCCCCTCGCGCATCATGCCGTTCAGGTCCGTCGAAACCACCTCGGCGCTCACATCCCCTTTCACGACCGAACAGATTTCCTTCAGAAGCTCCTTGAAATCGCGCTTCTCCTCCTTCGCGACGAGGCTCGGATTTGTCGTGACGCCATCAAGCATCCCCATGCTCGCGGCTTCTTTGATCTCGTTGATATTGGCCGTATCGAGAAAAATCTTCATAGATCCCTTTCCTGATCAGGAGCTGTATTGCTCGGTGACGTCCCTGTTCTGTTTCGGAGAGTGGAAGCGAAACTCCGCGATCGGGAGTTTCTGGTCCTGCTCGAGCCGGATCCGCACCCGGTACCTCCACTGCATTCTCGTGAGCCGGCCGATCATCCCCTCACGAAGATACGCAGCCACGCTCGGATGGACGCTTAGTTTCAATCGGATCTCACTGGATTCCGCTTTGAACCTTCTCACCCACCGGTCGATCTGGTTGACGATGCTCGACTTCGACTGAATCATCCCCCCTCCGCCGCAGACCGGGCAGGGTTCGCTGAAACTGTGAAGGATGCTCTGACGGATGCGCTGGCGGGTGATCTGCGCAAGGCCGATTTCGGTCATCGGAAGCACGGTGACCTTTGCCCGATCCTTCCGGAATTCCTTCCGGAGCTCGTCGTAGATCCTCTTCCGGTTCCTTTCGTCCTGCAGATCGATAAAATCGATGACGATGATTCCCCCGAGATCGCGAAGCCTGATTTGCCGGCAAATTTCCCGGCTGGCCTCCAGATTTGTCCGGAGCGAATTCTGTTCCTGCTCACGCTTCGCCGCGTACCGCCCGCTGTTGACGTCGACGACGACCATCGCTTCGGTCTGCTCGATGATGATGTATCCCCCGCTTTTGAGCCAGACCTTCCGGTTCAGGCACGTCGCGATTTCCTTTTCGACCTTGAAGGCGTCGAAGATCGGTTCGCGCTCTCTATAGAGCTCGATCTTTTCGATCATCTGCGGCGAAACCTGATTCACGTACGCCCGGATGTCCTTGTACAGTTTGGGCGAGTCCATGACAACCCTGTCGACGGCGTCGGTGAACAGGTCCCGGATGACGGATGACGTGGTCGCCATGTCTTTATAGAGCAGCGCGGGGGCCTGCTGGGTCTTCATGCCTTTCTCGATTTCCCGCCATGACGCGAGCAGCGACTCCAGATCCTGCCTGAGCGAGCCCTCGTCTTTGTCCTGGGCGACGGTCCTGATGATAACGCCGAATCCCTCCGGCAGCATGCTGCGGACGATGCGGCGCAGGCGTCGTTTTTCCCTGAAGTTGGTCATCCGTTTTGAAACGCCGATCTTCCCGTCGAACGGCAATAGCACGAGGAATCTCCCGGGGAGGGAAACCTCGGATGTGACTCTCACCCCTTTCTTTCCTACCGGCTCTTTCGTGACCTGCACGACGATATCCTGGCCCCGTTTGAGGTCCGGGGCGGGGGAGCTCCTGCCGTCGTTTCTGGATTGGCGCTGGGGTCCCCTTTGGCCGCCCCTTTCCCGCTCGCGGGATCGATCGTGGGACGGACCGGGTCCGCCGCCCCCATCCCGATCACGGTTCCGCCCCTGTCCGGGCGGAAGTGTCTCTACCGCCGGCTGAACGCCGAAGGAAGATTTCTCTTCAACTAGAGTGGGCAGAGCCGTTTCTTCTTCGTCGGAGTCCTCGTCTGTGTCGACGTCCGAATCTTCGTCGCCGATCAGCGCGGAGTACTCATGGAGGGAACTTCCGATATCGGAGAAATGAAGGAAGGCATCCTGATTGAGGCCGAGATCGATGAATGCTGCCCTGATCCCGGGCATGACTTTTGCAATTTTCCCCAGGTAAATATCGCCGACCATCCGCTCTTTTTCGGGGGTTTCGACATAGAGCTCGGCAAGCCGCTTATCTTCCGTTATGGCAATTCGGATTTCATCAGCGACGGCATTGATAATTATTTCTTTTCTCATGAGAAGGCGTTCGCTCCTCGGAACCCTTTTCCGATAGAAAACTTGTGGAAGATTCCTGCAATGGGTTCCTTGTTAGTGTTTGGTTGTCACAGCAACGTCGCCGACGGATCGGTGCCGGGGCGAAGTCACGGAACGAGGCGAGCGAATTTCTTCCCGGGGAAGAAAACACTTGTAGAGAGGCCATGCTCAGCATCGTTGACCGGAGACCTGTTGCGAAATGAATTAGCATAAATAAACTGAGGAAATCGCTCAAATTTCGACTAAAATCTGAGGTAATAATAATAAAATACGAAATTCCGGCCCGGATTGCAATAGGGAGGGCGCTTAAATAACGAGGTCAAGCTAACCTGTGTCACACGAGAATGACTTCGTACCGTTGCTTCCTTCCGGATCTGGCGGGGTTCGGAAGATTCCCGTTGCACAGGACTTGACCTCGCGTCCATATCTACGAAAAGTTTGCCGCAATTCCAAGACCCGGGCTATTTCGCCATCACGCGCTGGATCGAGCTCAGAAGAACCTGAAGATCGTACGGCTTTGTGATATAATCGTTTGCGCCGTTTTTCACCGATTCGATCGCAACCGAGAGATCGTCGACCGCAGTGAGCATGATGACCCGGGACGCGATTTTCCGTTCGCGGAGATATTTCAGCACCTCGACCCCGTTGACCCTGGGCATGCGGATATCGAGCAGGAGGATGTCATACGGATCCTTTTTCAAGAGGTCGATCGCGGTATCCCCGTCGTCGGCAGTGACCACCTCAAATCCCTCCCCTTCGAGCTGACTCTTCACGAGATAGCGCAGCGCCTCCTCATCATCGGCGTAGAGCAGTCGGATTTGTTTCCCCATGCAATTCCTCCTTTTTCTTCATGATAGTTGATCGGTTAATTCCGCGCCCGCCCGGTAAGAGATCACCGGATCGTTTGTTCGACGGCGCTCGGAAAACGGTTGGCAGTCTTCTCCCAGCGGAGCTCCCGCTTCCGGACCATTGCTTTATAAAACATGAACAGCGCCCTGCCTGTGGCGCTGAAATTGAATGAAACGATGGAGGATCCGCCAGAGCATGAGCGAGCTGTCGAGAACCACGAGATCGAACAGCATGGTTCCCTTCACGACGATCGGCGGAAGCTGGCTCGAAGTCGCGAACCCGAACCGGATGGCCTCGTAGGCAATGAAATACCCGATGACCAGGTAGGCGAAGAAGTTGATCACGTTCGTCATGACCGCCTTCCGGTCGCGATAGAGCACGAACCGGAACTTCGCGTCGCCTTTCCAGCCGAGCAATTTCCACGACTGAAGGCAAATCCCTGTCACCCACCGGCTCTTTTGTCTGATCGAGGCTGCCATCGTCTCGGGGAAAAAGCTCCGTGTCGCGCAGTTAATCCCGAACGGTTTGTAGACGAACAGCAGGTTCGCTCTTCCAAGAGCGAGCCGCATGGCCAGATCATAGTCCTCCGTCAGCGATTTCGAGCGGAAGATATTTCTTGCGAACGATGTCCCGACGAACTCTATCAGCCACCTGTTAAAGGCGGTGCCCACGCCCGCCGACGGGACGAAGCCGCTGAAGAGCTGCCTCACATGCAGGTCCTTGGTGTGATATTCCGCGAACTCATCGGCATAGGACCAGTGCACAAGGTTAAAATGGCTCATGTGGAGCGGAAACACTGGCATCTGCACCATGTCGTGGTCGGGGATCAGGTAGTTCTGAATCTTGAGAGACATCGGATGGATCACGTCTTCGGCGTCGTGCATGACGATGATATCGTATCGCACCCCCGCCCTGTTCTCCCAGCGGAGCATGCCCGCGTGGATCTGATTGAGGTTGTCGGCCTTCGTCGTCGGGCCGTCGTTCGCAGAGATTACCGCATGGATGTTGGGAAAGAGCTTCCCGACCTCCTCCACCTTCATCGTCGTTTCGGGGTCGTTCGGATAGACCCCCACGAAGATATCATAGTTCCGGTACTGGATCGTCCTGCACGCGTTCACGAGCATCTTGTCGATGACATCGTGCTCGCGCCAAGCGGGGATGAAGATCGCGATCGGCTTTTCCGGGACTTCATGAAGTTTTTGCGGGGACTCGTAGGCGTACCGTATGAATTTCTTCCTGTTCAGAAGATAATGCAGCCAGTAATACAGATCGATGAAGATGTCGTCCAGCCCGCTCACAAACAAGAATGCCGCCACGAGAAATGTCGCGATGTACAGCACATGATACGAGGAACGGAAAAATTCGATGAACCAGCCCAGCATAGGTCAGAAAGTCCGGTCGATGATAAGAAAGAACCTGAACGAGTTGTAGTACAGATCGTAGGGAACCGGCGTATCCGAGAGCCGTCAATACATCCCTCGATGGAACTCGCCGACGAGGTAGAGGCCCCAATCGATATTGGGAATGATTCTGGCTCCGACGCTCCCCTCGCTCTGATTGTTGTAAAATTGCTTCTCGGTGTCGCGAACAATATCCGCGCGCGCGTAGACGTCGGCCACCGTCTTCGCCACTTCGATCATCCGGAGGCCGGCGCGGCCCTGGATATACCCGATCCCGTTCGTGTAGCGCGAATAGTAGCCGAACGAGGAGTAGAGATCGGCGAACGGGCGGCCGGGAACCTTGAGATCGGCGTGATACATATGCGGCGCGTAGATTCCCCAGGCATAGACGCCGACCGCCCTAAAATCCCCTCTAGGGCTCGACGACGACCGGCGATCGATCAGGTCGAAGGCGACTCCCTGCTGGATGCTGACGCGAAGCCCGGTGAGCGGTTGCAGCCGGAGGCCGAGCGCGAAGATGATGGCGTTGTCGGAAAAGATCGCAGGGGCTTGTCCGCCGGTTGACCGGGCATCGCCCGAGTACATGACAGTGCCAAAAGCGCCCACCCTGCGGTCTGATGTCAGCGAATACCCCCGTTCGAAGTTGATCTGAAAAAAGGTCGTATTCCACCTGGTATCATAGTAGGGAGCTGCATAGACCCGCGTCCAGGACTCGGCCGCCGAGCCCGTCGGAGAGGATGAGGCGAGCTGGTTTGTGGCACGGTCCCGGATGTCCTGATACGGACTCAGCTGAAGGGTGTGCAGCAATTCCGTCGCTTCCGGGGTGCGCCCCAGTGCTGAGAGGACATAGGCGACCTGGAGTTTTGTCGAATCCGAGGGTTGCATGCGATCGGCGGCAACAAACTGCCTGAGCGCTTCCTCGAATTTGCCGTTCCCCTGGTAGAGGTAGCCGAGCTGCTTCCGGACGAGCACATTGGATGAATCCAGTTCGACCGCCCGTTCGAATAGTGATGGGGCCTCGGGGGAATTGATAGCTAACAGAGCATATGCGCGGGAGAGTAAAGCGGCGAGTGCGGTGTCATTGACCGCCTGGCCACGCGACAGAGAGAAGGGTGTGAGAACAAAGCAGGCGAGCGCAACCAGGCGGGTAGTCGTGCGCGCCCCGAATGTCCAGGGTAATTCACCTGTCATGGGCGGATTACGGTCAATGCGGCTATTTTCTCAGGTATTAGCAAAGTTCCTATATTCGTGACCCCTATTTTACGCATAAAAATTGAAAAAAGCTCTCAAAAAATAAATTAGTGTGCGGCTGCCCCAATCCCACCGTGCAAATTAATACAAATTCCGCCTCCCAGGCGTGACTTTGATCAATTGTTATCCCTTTTCCGGCACCGGGACTTGCAAATCAGATTAAGAATTTCTAATATTCGAACGCACGATCGTTCCACACAACCTCCCCGTTCGCCACCGGCTCCCGCGTAGCCCCACTCTTCAATCCATTCTGATGGTCTGCTTAATCATATTTCAACTCAGATTTGGGGGGCTTATGCGCAGCACGATATTCCTATTCCTTACTCTCAGCAAGATATTCTTATTCCTTGCACTTCTCACGGACCGGGAAGGGGCACAGATTCGTTTCTTTCCATACAGGGAGAATTTCGACAGCGTATCCCTCCCATCCTTGCCGCCGGGATGGATCACGAGCTTCAACCGCTCGATTTCGGGGGATTTTGGGACATCCCACTCCATTCCGCTATCGGAGTCGACCGCAGTCCTGAGCACGAACGCAACCATATTGCAGACCCTCGTTTCCACCCTGCTCGACTTTTCGGGTTTGGAAGCCGATAGTCTGACGTTCTACGAGCGGCGGTCATCGAGCCACAATTCCGGCGTGCGCATCGAGGCGTCCACCGACGGCGGGGACACATTTCCGGTGCCGGTCTCCGACACGCTGGTCAATACCGGTGTCACCTCTTACGTTGCGCGTCGCCTCAGGCTCCCGGATGTTCTCAGCGACCGACCCTCGGTCCGCATCCGGTGGCGAGTCCTCGGCAACGGCACGGGTACTTCAGGCACGATCCGCTACGACGACGTCACGATCTCTGCGAGAGCGCATTCGGATGCCTCGGTCGACCGTGTGAGCTTTCTCCCCCCATTTCCCAGGGCCGGGGATTCGGTCACTGTCGTCGCGACAATCCGAAATGCGGGGACATTGTCGATAAATGCGATAAGCGCCGACTTTTTTGAAGACAAGAACCGGGACTTTCTCCCCGAAGAGATTGAACTTTTTGGTTCGGTGAATTTCGGGTTCTCGCTCGCGCCGAACGAAACGGCTACTGTGAGTTCCGTCCTCCGGAGTGTCATCTATGGAAACATTTCCGTTATCGTCGTGGCTCGGCTCGCGGGGGATCAGAACCCGTTGAATGACGCGGCACTGGCGCGACTCTCAGTGGATCTGCCGCAATATTCTGTTGTGATCAACGAGATCGATTATGCGCCTCCCCCCGGCGAGCCGGAGTGGATTGAATTGTACAACACAACCGCAAATGAGATCGGCCTCGATGGTTGGGCCGTGAGCAATCGCAACAGTTCCTCCCGGTATGCGCTTCCGCACACCTCCCAGTTCCTACCCGCGGCCGGCTACGTGGTCATTACGAAGGATTCGACCTTGTTCCGCGAATCGAATGCCGCTGCCGCTCCGGCAATCATCCAGGTCCCTTCTCTTCCGACATTCTTATTGAATAACCAGGGGGATGCCGTCGTCCTTTTTGCCCCTGAAGGTACGGTCATGGACAGCGTGCGGTTCACTCCATCGTGGGGTGGGAACCATGGAACCTCGCTCGAGCGAATCGAATCCGGCCGGAATTCGAACGACTCGACCAACTGGGGTTCCTCCCGTGATCCCTCGGGCGGCACGCCGGGCAGGCAAAATTATCTCACTCCTCTGGAGTACGACGTTCGGGCGCTCCGGGTCTATGCGCAAGACAGCCTGTCAGCGCCTCCTGTCATTGCCCTCACTATCAGGAACGAGGGACGGGTTGAGGCGGGATCGTTCGACGTTTCAATCTACGACGACATAAACAGCGATTCGGCTGCTCAACCGGCCGAGAGAATCGCCTATTCCAGGATCGACCGGATCCTTAAGCCGGCGGATTCTATCGCCGTCAGCTTCATCTGGAGCAACCCGTCACCGGGCGTGCACCATATGATCGGCACCGTCGGATTTCCGGCGGACTTGAGGGTTTCCGATAATCTCGCCTATGGATTCATCCGGCTTCCCTACCCGAACGGCGCCCTGATCATCAATGAGATCATGTATGAACCTCTCTCGGGCAATTCCGAATACATCGAGCTCTTGAATCGATGCGACCGTCCCGTCGATCTTCGCGATTGGGAGATGTCTTCAGTGTCACGAACTTCCGTCCCGACGAGTGCTCATCCCCTCACCCGGCTCCCTTTTATTATCAGTGCCGGAGAATATGCTGTCATCAGTTCGGATTCATCCCTCTTGAGGCAGTTCCCTTACCTCGCCGATCCATCGAGCCACGTCATCATCAGGCAGAGCGGTATCAGCCTCAACAATTCGGGCGAACGGATTATTCTACAGGACCTCACCGGGAGGACGATCGACAGTGTCTTCTACCTACCCGCCTGGCACAACGCCGGGATCGACGATCACAGCGGCCGTTCGCTCGAAAGGATCAACCCGAATCTATCTGGAAATGACTCCCGCAACTGGAGCACGTGTGCAAATCCGCTGGGAGGGACACCGGGAAGACGGAACAGCCTTTACACGACTCCCTCGGCAGCCGGCGCGGCTATCTCATTCTCGCCGAATCCATTCTCACCGGACGGTGACGGGTTTGAAGACGTCACAATCATGAGCTACCAGTTACCCGTGTCCGCGAGCGTTCTTCGGGTGCGGATTTATGATTCGATGGGTCGTTTGATTCGTATGCTCGCCGACGGCGAGCCGGGCGCATCAAGAGGGGAGCTGATCTGGGATGGTTTTGATAATGATCGGAGAAGAGTGTCAATGGGGATCTACGTTGTTCTGCTCGAAGCCCGCAGCGCCGACGGGCAGCGCATTTTTTCATCGAAGGGCGTTGTCGTCGTCGCGGCGAGGATGTAAAATAAGAAAATTATAGAACTCGGAACGAGGGGGTGGTCGGATGGGCTTTCTGTTCCCTCTCCATCAAGCCGGAAATTGTTTCTTTCGATGTTCAATAGACTTTTTCACCATTTTCGTCAGTACGTTCGTGTCGATGTCTTCAAGTTTTTCAATATGAATGCAGCCTCCGCCTGTTTTGTGTTTTCCAAATTTCGACAGCATTTCTTCTCTTTTGTCAAAGTTGGAAAGATACAAAGCAATGGCATTCGCCCTTGATGCAATTCCTGCTAGTGGTGCACTCCCTTCGTGTCCGCTTTCGTACTTGTAATGATAACTTCCAAAACCCACGATGCCTGTTCCCCACATTTTCGGTTCGATTCCGGTCTGTTCGGTTATCAGGTCAATGATTGCCGAACAGTCTTTACGTTTTTTCTCGTCGGTGATTTTCTTTAGAAAACCCGCAACACTGTTTTTAGTTTCTACTGTTTTGTTTTTTGCCATAATTTATTTTGTCGATTCTTTTTTGAATGTACAAAGAAAATACCTGGGTTTGCCTTTT
>VBOC01000064.1 GCA_005877655.1 Ignavibacteria bacterium | reverse complement strand
AAGCTCCCGGACAGTCTCGTTCACATCGATCGATTGGAACGACGGATCGCTCCTTCGCGCGAACGTGAGCAACTGTCTGACAAGGGAGGCGCCCCGCTCGACTGCAACCGAGATGGTTTCAAGCCCCTGCTTGACCTTGGCCGGGTCGGTTTTGCCGCGTTGCATCAGGGTGGTGTAGCCCAGAATGATCCCGAGGATATTGTTAAAATCGTGAGCAATCCCGCCCGCGAGGGTTCCGATGCCTTCCATCTTCTGTGCCTGCCGGAACTGTTCCTCGAGCTTCTTGCGTTCCGTAATATCTCTGAGAAAGCCCCGGTAGGCGACCGTCCCCCCTTGCGGCTCGTGAACCGCCCAGGTGTTCACGAGAACGACGCGCCGTTCCCCGTTTTTTCGTCTAATTTCCAGCTCAAAGTCCAGAACGGATCCGTCCCGGGCCAGCTTGTCCTTGAAGATGTCGCGGTAGCCGGCGTTGTTTCCGTCGGGAGTGCTCAGGAAGATGGCGTCTTTCGATTCTTCAAAGAGAGTCCGGTACTTTTCCTCCGAAAGCCGGAGCAGTTCTGCCGACCGTTTGTGCTCAGTCACATCGCGCTGAGTCCCCCACACCCGCTTCAGCATTCCCTTCTCCACAATGCCCACGAGATTATTCAGAAAGTACCGCTCGGCTCCGGTTCTGTCGCTTCCCCGCGACTCGGCGTCCGTGAGACGGTAATCGGACTGAATGAACACACCGAGCAAGCCGTTACCTCCGCCGTCATCCGGAGGGAGAAGATCTCCCACTCTGCATCCGATAATCTCCTTCGCGCGCGAAAAACCGTGAATATGGGCCATCGCGTCGTTGCACTCCGCCAGATAGGCGTGCGAATAGAAGAGCTTGACCTGCTCCGCTACTGGTAAAGAGGTCCCGATCGGCTTTTCGAGTTCGAACCGCCAGATTCCCTCGGAACTCTGTTCGACAAATCTGCGGTAGCGCTCTTCGCTGACGCGGAGGGCATCTTCCGCCTGCTTTCGTTCGATGGCCCTTGCCACCTGCGATGAAACAAATTCAAGAATGTTTTGTTCCCGTTGGCCGTAAGCGTTCGGATCGGAATAGTGCTGAACGACCATGACTCCGATGGTTTTCTTCTCCACGACGAGCGGGACTCCAAGCCAGATGGGCGACGGCGCGCCGATCAGCTCGGCTTCTCCGCGCCGGCGTAATTCCTCGTGCCGGGTTGTGTTGCAGAGGAGCGGCTTTCCCGTCCTCAGGACGAATTCGGTCAAACCCTTCCCGGGTTTTTTCGGAGGCGATGGTGAATCGACTTCGTCGACGAAATACGGAAAGCTGATGAGGTCCGGGCGCTCATCATAGAGCGCGATATAGAAATTGTTCGCAGGCATGACCTCATGGATGATCCGGTGGACCGCCCGGAACAGCTCCTCGAGCGTGGGCGCGATATCGGCCGCCTGGGCGATCCGATAGACTGCCGATTGAAGCTGTTCGGCGCCCTTGCGGTCGGTGATGTCCTGGGCGACGACAAGCCGTGCGTTTCTGCCTCCGAACTGCAGCTTGTGGGAGCTGACCTCCACGTCGATGACCGCGCCGTCTTTCAGGCGATGTCTCCAGGGCCCTGAAGGATGGACACCGGGGTCCGGTTCCTGCAGTCGGGCTTTTAAGAGAGCCACGTCTTCGGGGGGACGGATCTCCGTGATCCGCATCGCGAGAAACTCTTCGCGGGAATATCCGTATTTCTCCACCGCAGATTCATTCACCTCTAGAAATTCCAGCGTGCCGGTATCAAAGACCCACATCGGGAGCGGACTGTTCCGGAACATCAGGCGGAAGCTCTCCTCTCGCTCCATCGCCGCCTGCTGGGCTTCCTTTAGCGCCGTGAATTCTCTCCGCCGCTCTGCGGTATCCCGCGCGATCCCGACGA
Organism: Ignavibacteria bacterium; assembly: GCA_005877655.1. Taxonomy (GTDB): domain Bacteria; phylum Bacteroidota; class Ignavibacteria; order UBA10030; family SZUA-254; genus VBOC01. The sequence continues at coordinate 4,764 of VBOC01000064.1, read as the reverse complement.
GGCCGACCGGGTTTCCGGATTCGTCCCGCACGACCGAGGTCCACAACTCGACGGGAAAATCGGTTCCGTCCTTCCGGCGGTTAACGAGCTCTCCGTTCCAGGATCCCGCCATCGTGGCCGACAGAATCTGGCTTGTAAGATCGGGAGAATTACTCGGTGACCGGACGATCTCGATCTTTCGCCCCACCAGCTCCTCTTCGGTGTAGCCGTACATTTCGCAGAAAGCGGGATTTATAAAAAGAATCGTGTTGTCCAACGAGGTCATACAGAACGAGTCGCGCGTGCACGTCAGGGCATAGGCAATGAGCCTGAGTTTTTGCGCGGCCTCGGTCCGGTCAGTCACGTCGCGCGAAATGACCACGACCTGCGCAGGGTTTCCCTTGCTGTCACGGTTCAGGCTCCCCTGCGATTCGATATGCCGCACCTGGCCGTCCTTGGCCATGAAACGGTACTCCGCCCGACGGCCCACTCCCGTCTTGACGGCTTCCTGAAAGACCCTCCGGATATGGTCCCTGTCCTCGGGGTGGACATCCTCGAAAGAGTTCGTGCCCCGGGCATCGGTATCTCCCAGGATTCTCCGGTAGTTGGGATTAGTATAGAGGCGCTTTCCCTCGAGGTCGAGAACGGCGATCAGCTCATCCACGTTTTCCAGGATGAGGCCGAGCAGGCGGTCATCCAGCAGGAGCTTCGGCGGCAAGGTCGGTTTCTTCAATTCAAGCAAAATATGCGAAATCTGGGTTTTTTTAAGGCTTGAATTTAGGAAAGACTCGGGGTCACTTCAAGTGGGGTATGTCGTTCGTCACTCTTGCGGAGATTGAAAGGCGGGGCGCTACAGCGCTGATCGCTGGGTCACATCATAGGCCAGGGTGAAGAATTCCTCGCGTTCATGGGTGTGGATCCGGATGACGCCGGCGCGGACGAGCCCGACGAGGATCCGCGATGCCCGGCGATCGCTGATATTGACCAGCCTTCCGAATTCCCGGAGGGTGATGCGGTCGTGCTGCTCAAGGTGCTGAAACAACCTCCGCTCGTTCTCGCCGATCGCTAATTTGAGCGGCGGCGCGTCCACATTTTCATTTTCGAGAATGCGGACGACTTCCCGGCTGGCCATGACGGTCTTGTCGTTCGTCCGGATGTAGACCCTGGTATTTTCCCCGTTCGTGCGGTCGTGCTCCCCGAGAAAATAGTGGGGCTTGTTCCGGCTTTCCTCGATGCGGCATACGATGACGTCCCTCCCGTCGAACGGGACAATCGTGATCCCCGGCCTGATCGGCGGGTCGCAGCAGTCTCTTCCGGCGAGCTCGATCAGTTCAATTTCGGACTTTTCACTCTCGACACCGGCGATAGAACCGTCGTCGTCAACCCCGAAGAGAATCGTCCCTCCTTTTGTGTTTGCGAACGAGATGATCGTCCGGGCGATTTTCTCCGGCGATGAGATCCGACGCTTGAATTCAATCGTGAATCCTTCCCCTTCATCGATCAGCCTATTGACGTCGTGAAAATTCATGATGGAAATCGGGGGTTGCCCTCCCGCTCTATCCGCCCTGCCGGTCCAGATAGCCCTGGAGGATCAACGCCGACGCCATCTCGTCGATCGTCCCCCGTGACCTGCGCTTGGATTTCCCGACATTCATATCCCGAAGCGTCCGGTGCGCCTCCATCGTCGTGAAGCGTTCATCCTGCCGGACGATTTCAATTCCAAGCTCCGCCTCGAGCGCCCGAATGAACTCCTCGACCTCCTCCGCCTTTGAACCCTTCTGGCCTTTGAGATTCAAGGGAATGCCGACGACGATTTTTTCAATATCAAATTCACCGGCGATGCGTTTGATTTCCCCGATCAATTTTTCCGAATTCGGGATGACCGTCACGCCGCGCGCGATGATGTTCAGCGGGTCGCTGACGGCGATGCCGACCCGTTTGCTTCCATAATCGATGCCGAGCAGGCGCTTCCCCAACGTCGATCTTAATTGTTCGAAGCGTTCCGTGTCCGGGCTGCAGCTTCGATCCCGTCTTCAAGCGGCTGGGAGAGAAAACTCTTGAGAAGTTTTCCGGGCTTGAAATGCGACTTCCGGCGCGAGGGCACGAAGATCACTTCGCCCGACTTGGGGTTGCGCGCCTTCGGTTTCGACTTTGTGGGCTTCACTTCAAAAACTCCGAAGTCCCGGATTTCGATGCGCAGCTCGGGATTGGCGCTCATCATGATTTCACGCACTGCGGTAAATACCCGCTCTGTCCATTTCGCGGAAGCATTCACTCTCTCGCCGCTTTCGAGCGCCACCTTTCTGATGATGTCTCTCTTCGTGTACGTACGCGCCCTGCGACCGTTCATTCAATCCCCCTTCCTATTCCATGAGGCGTTCAGCCCTGTAGACGCCTTTGATTTTCCGCAGCTTCTCTATCACGCGAGCGAGGTGATCGGTATGCTTGACGCCGATGATGATCGTCCCCTCGAAGGCGGAGTCTCTCGCGTCGATCTTGACGCCGCGGATGTTCGTATTTTGGTAGGTCGATATCGCGTGGGTGATCTCGTTGAGCATGCCGGCCCGATCTTCGCCGGAGATGCGGATCGCCGCCGGATATTCGACGCCGTTGGTGACGGGCCATCCGACTTCCACGATCCGCCGGGGATCGGTCGCAATCATGGAGGTCAGATTCTTGCACGACTTCACATGGACGGGTTGCAGCATTTCGCATAGCTGTGCATGAAGTTGTCGTGGCTGCCGAAGAGCGTGATTCCTCCGGTAATGCTTCTGGCGATGTTGAGAAACCTGTTGAACAATCCTTCCGTTTTCTCCGTCTTGGACGGCTCCGGTTGAAAGTGCTTCTGCTTCAATTCGATTTCCTGGAGGACGGCCTCGGCGTTGATCTCCCCCCGATGAATCTTCAAATAGAACTCGCGGAGATCGTCGATCCTGAATTCGTGCAGGTATTTCACCATCTCATCCTCACCGATGTGCATCTTGGCCTTCTTGGTCCTCTTCTCCCACTGCTCGCGGCCTTCCGCGATTGCTGTTCGCTCTGCTTCCTTCAGCCACTTCCGGACCTGCGCCTTTGCCTTGTGCGTGACGACGAATTGTTCCCAATCGGCTTTTGGAGTCTGGTGTTTTGATGTGATGATTTCAACCTGATCGCCGCTGCGGAGCTGGGAATCGAGAGGGACAATCCTCCCGTTGACCTTTGCGCTGAGGCAATGGAAGCCGACGTTGGAATGGACGGCGAAGGCGAAGTCGACGGGGGTCGCATACAGGTTCAGTTTGATGCTCTCCATGAGCTGTTTGGCCGGCGCCTGCTCATCGGCGTGCTCAAAGATCTCCCGCACCCAGGAGATCCAGTTCTCCAGTTCTTCATCGAGCGTCGAGAGATTCTCTTTGTACTTCCAGTGGGCGGCAACTCCCTTTTCGGCGATTTCGTGCATGGCCCGGGTCCGGATCTGCATCTCCACCATCTTGCCCTCGGGCCCGACGACGGTCGCATGAATGGAACGGTAGCCGTTCTTCTTCGGGACCGAGATGTAATTCTTGAAGCGCTCCGGGATCGGTATATAGATAGAAGAGATGATCCCGTAGGCGGTGAAACAATCATTCTCATTCTCGGTGTCGAGGATGATACGCACCGCAAACAGATCGTAAATTTCGTCGAGCGGCTTGCTCCGGGCCACCATCTTATTGTAAATGCTGTAAAGATGTTTCGGCCTCCCTTCGCTTTCGAATTTCATCCCCGCCTCCACGAGGCGCTTTTCGAGGGGCACGACAAATTTACGGATGTACGACTCCCGCTCCTTCCGCCTCGCCTTGAGCTGGCGTGCAATATTCTCGTAATCACCGGGATGAAGGTACTTGAAAGCGAGGTCTTCAAGCTCCCACCTGATCTTTGCCAGGCCGAAGCGGTGGGCGAACGGCGCATAAATGTCGAGGGTCTCTTTCGCCAGGCGCAGCTGTTTCTCCTGAGGGAGGTATTCGAGCGTCCGCATGTTGTGCAGCCGATCGGCAAATTTCAGCAGCATCACACGGATATCGTTCACCATGGAGAGCAGCATCTTTCGATAGCTCTCGGCCTGGGTCACCTCGTGGCTGCGGAAAATGTCCGAAATCTTGGTCGCGCCGTCGACGATGTCGGCCACCGTATCGCCGAATTCCTGGCGGATGTCTTTGATCTGGAATTCGGTATCTTCGGCTACGTCATGGAGGAGGGCGCTGGCCACGGAGACATCATCGAGGGGAATTTCTTTCGCCACAACCATCGCCACTTCGTAGGGGTGGTTGAAAAAAGGATCGCCGGAAGCCCTCAAACGCCCTCCGGATCAGATCTTCATTGACGGTGCGAAGGTTCTTCCGGCAGACAAGAAGGAGATCTTCCAGCTTCTTTTTGTACATTCCGTCGCGCATGACGGGCCGTCATCACTCTTGGCGATTTCTATGAGTGTAAGTTGTTAAAATACTTGACTTGCTCTCCATGAAATATACTCTCATGCCTGTTGAATGTCATGAAGAATTTCCGTAAGTTTTTGCAGGATCTTCCACGATCAGATTCCGGAGCCTTGCTATCAGACACTGAGAAACGGTTCCTGCTGGAGGCGGCGCGTTCTTCTGTAGTGTCGGCCGTGCGGAAAACAGTGCCGCCCTCTTTCGAATTGAACGAACCTTCTCTGCTCAGGCGGTGCGGGGCGTTTGTAACGCTGCGGGAAGGAAATGAACTGAGGGGCTGCATCGGGTACATCGATCCGATAAAACCGCTCGGGATCACCGTTTGTGAAGTCGCCGCCAA
>VBOC01000253.1 GCA_005877655.1 Ignavibacteria bacterium | reverse complement strand
TTCTGGTATGCGCCGATCTGCACGGCGAAGTTTCCCGGCTGGGCGGCCGTCGCCGATGGTTCGTAGGAAGGCTTTTTTGAGTTGTCGACCTTCACGTCGAACGTATCGGACTTCGCAGCCTCCGTCTTCGACGGCGTTTCGGACGGGTTCTGGACCGTTGTCGAACCGGTCTTCTCGCCTTGCTTCGATGAAGAACAGCCGGCGACGATCAACGCTGCCGCGATGGCGAACACCGGAAACGCTCCTTTGAATAGAATCATAAAGCCCTCAGATTGTTGTGGACGTTAATAGGACTGCATGGCTTTCAGACTTGAGGCGGCCCGAGCCTCGCCATTGCCCCCGACGATCTTCACGCTGGCGCTCGCGCCGATGCGGTCGGCTCCGCTGGCGACCAGGGCGAGCGCTTCTTCTCGCGTTCGCACGCCGCCCGACGCTTTCACTCCCATGGCCGACCCCACCACGTGGCGCATCAAGGCGATATCGCCGACCGTTGCGCCGCCTCCGGCGAATCCGGTCGATGTTTTCACAAAATCCGCTCCCGCCCGCTTTGCCAAGAGGCAGGCCTTGATTTTTTCCTCGTCGGTGAGGAGCGAAGTTTCAAGGATGACTTTCGTGAGAGCTGTGTAGCGGCGCGACGTGGTGACGACGGCGAAAATATCGTTTTCTATATATTCATACTCGGCGGATTTCAGCATGCCGACATTCATGACCATATCCAGCTCGTTCGCGCCGTCGCGGAGCGCCTGCTCGCCCTCGAATGCTTTCGCGGCCGTGCTCGTGGCGCCCAGCGGGAAGCCGATCACGGTGCAGACTTTGACAGGGGTATCCCGGAGCAATTTCGCGCAAAGGGAAACATAACAGGGATTGATACAGACGCTCGCAAAGTTATACTTCTTCGCCTCCGCGCATAATTTGGTGATCTGCTCTTTGGTCGCGTCCGGTTTGAGGAGGGTGTGGTCGATCAAGCCGGCCAGGTCTGTTTCAATCCCGCCTGCCGCCTCGATGCCCATCCCGGCGGTGACCCTCGCGGCGCCGTTGTGGACGATGCTCCTGACGCCTTCCTTATTATGAATGACGCAGAGACCGTCCGAGCAAGTTCCGTCCTTGCAGCAGGGATGCCCGCCCGGCGGATCATTCAGGATCGATTGGACAAGCCTCTCGATCTCTTTACTCACCATCCGAATCTCCCGGTGACATTGAAATTATCCGTCATGCGCATCAATATACGACTATTTTGCGAAAAAGAAAGAGAGGGTGTGATGCCGCCATTTTTGGTTCTCTTCACGCAATTGAGTAGATTCCTCTTCATGCGCATGCTCATCCCGACCATCATTCTCCTTGCGGCGATCTTCATACCCTCCGCCTCCCCCCTCCGGGGCCAGGATAACAGCACGTATAATTTTCTCGGGCTCGATGTGGGCGCACGCGCCGCGGCGCTGGGCGGCGGGTTCGTGACAATGACCGATGATGCGAACGCGATTTTCTATAACCCCGCGGGCCTCGCGACGCTGACGCAAAAGCGCGTCTCGTTCGGGTTTCTCAAGCATCTGCTCGACATCAATGCGGGGCACGCCAGTGTTGGGACGGAAGTTCCGAACCTGGGCTTCGTGGGCGCCGGTATCGTGTACATCAACTACGGGGAATTCAATCGAACAGGCGAGGAAGGGGAGGATCTCGGGACATTCGGCGCCGGGGAGCTTGCGATGACTGTCGGTTATGCCGGCCTTTTACAGCCGGGGCTCGATTATGGGGTCAATGCGAAATTTATCTATTCCTCGATCGCCGAGGCGCGTTCCTCGGCGGCCGCACTCGATTTCGGCGTGCAGTATGTCGCTGTGCCCGAGAGGATGACCGTGGGCGCGAGCCTGCTCAACCTCGGCACACAACTTGATCCGTATCTCAATACGAGGGAGAACCTGCCTCTGGACCTGAGAATCGGGGTCTCGCTCTATCCGGAACACCTGCCGGCGGTGCTGATGATCAGCCTCGACAAGGTGAATGAACACCAGGATTCCTTCGGGCGCAGATTCAGGGCGTTTGCGATCGGAGTCGAGCTCGCACCGGGACCGAATGTCCACCTCCGCGTCGGCTACAACAATGAGCGAAGACAGGATTTCAAAATCCTTTCGGGCTCCGGTCTCGCCGGATTCTCCATCGGCGGAGGCATCAACACCGATATGTACAACATCGACTACGCCTTCTCTTCCTTCGGCCAGATCGGAGCCGTCCATCGCGTGACCATTAGTTTCTGAGCACGGAACGCGTTACCGCAAGATCCCGACCAGCGCCTGCTGGCTGAGGTAAAAGAGCAGCATTCCCGCGAAAACGATGAGAGGCACAACCCGGTTCTTCGACCGGTTGACCTCGGGTATCAGATCGCTCGCCCCGACGTACGTCGCCGCACCCGCGGAAAACGCGAAGGCAATCCCCACGGTACTCTTCTCAACCCCCGATATCAGGAACACAATCACGATTCCGAGCATGGTGGCGACACCGATCGCAAGCGATGCCAGGAAGGCGTTCTTCCTGGGTTGACTGGCGGCGATCATGATGGAAGCGATCGTCAGGCCTTCCGGCAGTTTATGCAGCAGGATCGCGATGAAGACGAGCAGTCCGATGAAATAGTCGTACTGCATTCCCGCCGAGATTGAAATGCCGTCGAAAAAGGCGTGGATGAACAGGCCCGCGAATGCCGAAAAGCTCGCCAGGCGGGAGACCATGACATCGGTGTGAGTCTCCTCGCCGAAATGGAGATGGCCCACGAGGGTGTGCTCAAAAAAATGAAGGGTGGAGAAGCCGAGGATGATATAGAGGGGGGCGAATGAGCCCACGACATTGAGGCTCACCGGGATCAGATCGAAGAAGACGAGCGCGAGAAGAAAGCCCGCGCTCAGCGCGATCAGATACTCCTGGATCTTTTTGGGCCATTCTTTCCTTAAGATGATCAGCGTCCCTCCCAGGACTTCGGCTGCGGCGGCGATCAGTCCGAAGAGAATGATTTTCGCCATTCAGGGAGCGTTAGAATTTGGCGTAGGGAGTCTTCATGTATTGCTCGGCCTGCCTGTGGGCGTCCTGGCAGTCGTCCATCTTCAGGACCTTGCCGTACTGTACCAGCGCGAGGCTGCGCTTTTTCTGAATGTCGTAAATCAGACCGATTTTTAAATTGGTGAGCACCATGAACCCCGTGGGATCTTTCCGATCGATGGAGCGGGACAGCTCGTCGGTCCGGTAGAAGTGTTCCAGGGCGGCCGGGTAATCAGCCCCGTTCATCGCAGAGAGCCCGAGGTAGTAGCGTGCTTCACGTTCGACAACCGCATCGTAGCCGGGCTTCTTTTTTCGAACATGCTCGAGGATCTGCGAGTAGGTCCGTTCGATCTCCGCCCAGTTCCCGATTGAAGCGTAACAGCGCCCCAGGTACTTGTGAAAGATCACATTGTCGGGGAACCGCCCGTGAAGTTTCTGCGCGAGCGGAAGCGCCTCGTCGTATCGTTTCTCGAAATTCTGCAACACCTGGAGAAGCACGTAGGTTGCTTCGGTGTTTGCGTACCTTGCCCTCACGGCCGCATCACGCAGCTCCCGGAGTCCCGTCTCTCGGTTCCCCTTCGGAAAGAAAATCATAAACGGTTTGACGAAGGGATACTGTTCGGGCACGACCGCGGCATAGTAATCATAAATTCCCATGCCCAGGAGGACATCGTGGTTGTTCGGGGCTAATCTGTAAGCGTCACGGACGATCGGGAGCGCCGCCCGCCCGTCGCTGGCGGCCTGCACCCAGTCCTCCCTGTTGCCGTGGAGGCGGCCCCGGAATCCGAGGGCCCCGCCTTTAAAAAAGAGCGCCGCCGTGTCGTGCTCGTTTTTTTTAAGGCGGTTGTCGCAAAGATCGATGACACGGTCGAGCTCGGAGAGGAATCGATCGTCGCGCGAAGTGTTGTCCAGGTCGGTGATGATCCTCCACCAGTCCACCATTGCAAGAAAAAAATATGCTGCAGGGTGCTCGGGCTTCTGCCGCCGGACGTACTGAAACTCGGCGCGAGCGCTGTCGAATGAGAGGTTGCAGACGTATTCGATGCCGCGGTGGGTGTGAGCCTCAACTGCCGAATCGCCGATCCACTGGCCGGAACAGAGCCCTATGGAGAGAGCCACTGCACCCAGCACCCACCACACACCCCGTATGACCCGAACTGCCAGTCTATTGATTCCGATTGAAGGTTCAGTGCCGCGCTTGCCCGAGGTTACTCGAGCTGGTTATTCATTGCAGCCTCTTTCAACTTATCGTTCGCGAAGATGGCGACCTCGACCCGTCGATTTAGCTGCCGTCCTTCCGGGGAGACGTTCGGGGCAACCGGCCACGTCTCGCCGAAACCCCGGGTCGTCAGACGTGATTGGGCGACTGCAAGCCCCTTCAATTCAAACGAAACGGATTCCGCCCGCCGTTCGGAGAGGTGCTGGTTGTATTCCGCGGTCCCTGTCGAATCGGTGTGCCCGTCGATCAAGATGTTCGTGTCCGGATACTTGTTGAGGATTTTTGCGAGATCGGTGATGTTCCTGGTGGCCTCGGGCTGCAGCTCGGACGAATTGGTCTTGAAGAGGATTCCGGTGTCGAAGGTAATCTTGATGCCCTCACCCACACGTTCGATTTTGGCGTTCTTTCTGTCCTTCCTCATCTCCTCGGCCTGCTTGTCCATGTAGTGCCCGATCGCCAATCCGGCCGCGCCGCCGATCGCGGCCCCCAGGATGACCCCGGCCGCCGTATTTCCCGCCGCCTTGCCGATGAGTCCCCCGATGATCGCTCCGGCGCCTGCGCCGATCGCTCCTCCCTTGACAGTGTTGCTCGCGCCACATCCCATCATCAGGAGGGAGGCGGACAGAATCAGGACCACTGCCAGATTACATGATGATTTCATTGCATTGCTCCTTCTTGTTGATGACCGTTCGGCGGAAATCCCGTTTCAGGCGGCCGCTAATCGTTCCGTAAGATAGGCAAGAAGCTTTTCACTCGCAATTCTGTCCTGCAGCATGGTGTCCCGGTGGCGGACGGTCACGGTTTGATCCTGGAGCGTCTGTGAATCAACGGTGACACAGTAGGGGGTTCCGATCTCATCCTGCCGGCGGTAACGTCGCCCCACGGCCCCGCTCTCATCACGGAACACGCGCATCCTGGGCCTCAGCTCCCGTTCGATCCGTTCTGCAATCTCGGGCATGCCGTCCCGATTGACAAGCGGAAAAATTGCCGCCTTAATCGGCGCGAGCCTGGCGTGAAACTTCATCACCACGCGGGTCTCGGTCGCTCCCTCGGCTGTCGGTGCGCCTTCTTCCGCGTAGGCGTCGGCCAGGAACGCCATGAAGGAGCGGCTGGCGCCCGCCGATGTTTCAATTATGAAGGGGGCGTATTTTTCCTTGCTCTGCTCGTCGAAGTATTTCAGGCTCTTCCCGGAGAATTGCTCGTGCCGCGAGAGGTCGAAGTCGGTGCGATTATGAATGCCTTCGATTTCCCCCCAGCCGAAGGGGAACGCGTACTCGATATCGTAGGCATCCTTGGCGTAATGGGCCAGTTTGTCGGGTTCGTGCCGGTGCCACCGGAGCCGGTCGGGGCGCATCCCGAGCGCGCCGAACCATTTCATCCGCGCTTCCCGCCAGTATTCGAACCATTCGACGTCGGTCCCGGGTTTCACGAAGAACTGCATCTCCATCTGCTCGAACTCGCGAGTGCGGAAGAGGAAGTTTTTTGTATTAATCTCGTTCCGGAACGCCTTGCCGATCTGGGCGATGCCAAAGGGGATCTTCTGCCTCGACGCGGCCTGAACGTTGAGGAAGTTCACGAAAATTCCCTGCGCGGTTTCGGGCCTGAGGTAGACGACGGCCCCCGAATCCTCGAGAGGCCCCACAAGAGTCTTGAACATCAGATTGAACTTTCGGGCATCGGTGAACGTGGACCTGTTGCCGCAATTCGGACAAGCGAGAATCGCCAGGAATTTCTGAGGTTCATGCTCGGCCTTT
>VBOC01000062.1 GCA_005877655.1 Ignavibacteria bacterium | reverse complement strand
GCGGGACCATCCTCTTCTCGCTCTTCGAGAAAGGGGACGCCGTCTTTATCGATGTGAAGGATACCGGTAAAGGGATCGACATGAAGGACCGGCGCGATATTTTTCGTCCCGGCTACAGCACGAAGGTGCGCGGGTGGGGACTCGGCCTGAGCCTCTCGAAACGGATCATCGAATCCTATCATCGCGGCAAACTGTTCGTCAAAGAGAGCCGGATGGGAAAGGGAACGACCTTCAGGATCAGGCTCCTCAAGTCATAGTCCCGAAAGCGATGGAAGTTCCGCCGACGGTCGCGCCCGGGGTACCGCCTTATGAACTGCGCCTCCCCTTAGTTGATGTCAAACGTCAGATCTTCGTCCTTCACCTCCCATGCGCCCGAGATGATTTCATCCACCCCCCTCAGGAGGACCCACGAAGCATCGTACGGAAAGACCGCAGGCTCGGCTTGCTCGCTGAGCGGAGCGATCCATGCCAGGAATCCTTGCGCGATATACGGACTCTCGATGCACTGCAGGAGGGCAAGCGTGCTGTCATTGAAGGGATTGGTCCCGGAAACGGCGGAGTCCGGGCCCGGCCGTCCCGCCCCACTCGACCGATGGCCCGATTCCCGATGCCCTGTCCCTGCCGTGTCCCGGCCTGGTCCTGTTGTGCCGTGGCTCGGTCCCGAGGAGTCCCGGCTCGGTCCCGCGGTGCGAGACGCAGCGGCACGGGGCAGGGACGTCGCGCGACCGTGCGGACTTTTCCCGCTCTCCCCGGCATCGCGAAGTGATTCGGGAATAATGGGCCAGCCGTCCCGGAATTTTATCGGGAATTTATCCTCAAGTTCCGCCGCGACGCTGTTCTCAGCCGCCATCCCGTAAATAAATACGCGTTCGTTCTGCAGATCGCCGAGCGAGACCTCGCTGTCCCTCTTGATCGTCACCGACCATGCTCCCATTTCCATCGACGCGGAATCTTTGCGGGCGAGCGCGAGTAAATGGCCGGCATGTTTCCTCGTTCCCACGATCATCAGGCCGTCCGCCGGGTCGCGCACGTCGCTGAATTTGACGGGCAGTCTTTCATACTTGAGAAGATTTCCTGCCGGATCGAGCAGGGCGCGCTGCGGTTTTTCTTTGGATACGACCTCGAATGGCACATCATTCCTGTACGATCCGGTGCTGTCCGCGCCCAGCCAGACACGTTTGAGCATCATGCCTGCCCCGGTCGCGATGCCGACGTCGGCAAACGTCGTGAATTTGTCGTACCCGACGATCCGGACCCTCCCGCGTGTGACCCATTGGTCCCCCAGCGGGACCGATTTGACGTTATAGATTTTCAACCGGGGAAGCCCGCGGTTTTTCACCCATTGATTAAAAAACCAATCGAGTTTCCTTCCGCTCAGCTCCTCGGCGAGTTGCTGGAAGTCAGAAAGGCCCACCCGCCTGGCGGCAAAACGGCCGGCAAATGTTCGGTAGAGCAGGAAGAAAGTGGAGTCGCCCACCAGATGCCGAAGCATGTTATGCACATAGGCGGCCTTGAGGTAATGTGTCGGGAGCGAGCGGAGGTCGGCTTTGCGCTGCAACGGAAGATCTTGCCCCTTCAATGCTCGCAGAATGAGCGGACGCAAGAGTGGGTGATGTTTCAGCGAATCTCGCGCCGAGAGGGCTCCCGTCGATTCATGAAAGAGCAGCGCGGAATAGTCGCACATCCCTTCCGCCAGGAACGCAGCGTCGGCGTCCTCGAGGAAGACCGTCATCGGCCACCATTGATGGGCGACTTCATGAGGAAGGATGGTCCGGACCTGGTTGAACCGGTCGTCGGTTCGAAGGGTGAGCCGCTTGATCATCACCATCGCCGGTATCGCGACCGCCAGGACATTCGGCCCGGCCACCCAGTCCTCCACCTCGACGACCTTGAAGTCCCGAAACCGGTAGGTCGAGAACCTTTCTCCGTAGAATTTCAACAAGGCCTTCGCGAGCTCCGCGATGCCGGAGGCGGAACCCGAATCCTCCGGGAAGAGATGAACGGAGACCGGCGGGCCCTGCCCTTCACCCGGACCCGCCCAATATGGCCCTCCGCAAATCCACCCGAGGGTGGGAACCGGCCTGTCTATATCATAAACAAAAAGCGTGGAATCCATCGATGTGTCCCGGCGGACTAACGTGCCCGCGGTGAGTACCTCCCACGCTGCCGGCGCCCGCACAGTCAGGCGGGCTTCCCTTAGCATACTTTTCCCGTGCGGAAGGACCTCCTCTTCGCGCAGGACTGCGCGCTCCCTCGTGAGCTGCGAAAACTCCGACCGGAACGCGAGGACACCCGAATAAACGATCACGCAATCGAACAGGGTGTCGGTGGGGAGATTTGTGATCTCGATAGAATCCCGGTCGCGCTCGAACCGGGATTTCCGGCCGTTGATCCTCACCTCTTCCACTTCATACACCGGCAGTAGCTGCAGCTTGATACGCGCCGGCTTGTGCGGGGTCAGGTGGATCGTCAGGGTATCGGTTGCGGAGATGGCGTTCTGCGAGGGAAATAAATTCAGCCTCGCCTTGTGGGAGACGATCTCGCACGCGCCGTTACCCGAATCGGCGGCGGCCGGGCGAACGGCTAACAACCAGATCGCCACGGTGAGAAGGCGCCGCTTCATGAAAAATTTCGTCCGGCCGGCACCCCCCTCACGAGGGGCGTGGCATCGCGGGACCCGGTCCGCCTTGTCCCGCATTGCCGGACGTAGGGGATTGCTTCGTCTTAAAGACGCTGTATCCGATCAGGCCCCCGAGCAGCCCGAACACACTGTCGATCACGAGCGCCGCCATAAGCCGGAAAACGAGTGCCAGCCCGGTCGCGCCTTCCCGCATCCTCTCTTCAAACATTTGCAGAAAGCCTTGGGGCAATTGTAGATTGGAATTCTTGAGCAGGTCGAGGATGAATTGCCGGGCAACATCGCCGACCAGGGCTACGAACAAAAGTGAAAGCACGGTCCCGACGACCGCCCCGACGACTCCCGCAAGCGCCCCGACGGCGGCGCAATCGCCTGCGGTGAAGGGTGGCGTATCCGGCGTGAAGTTCTTCTTATAGAACATCACACCGAGGAAACCGCCCAGGAGAATGCCGGCACAGCATAAGCAGTTGATAAGGCTCAGGAAAGGGATTGAGGAAACTAGCCCCATGATGATCCCGCCATAAAGAGCGGGGATTTTCTTATCAGGTTTTGGGTTCATTGCGGGCTGATGGTTGGTTGCGACGATACAGGCCTATGAGATGCGGCGTTAAGATGAGCGCGGCGGCGGCGCCGAAAAACGTTCCCGTTGCGATCCGCGTCACGAGCGTGCTTGCATGGACTCCGATGACATCGGCACCGACATCGAGTAACATCGGCAGGATCGCGATGGCCCAGCCGAGGCGCGGAAAAGAAGCCACCCCCGGTGACAAGAGCGGACTCACAATGATGCCGAGCAGAAATCCGAAATAGATCCCCGAGCATCGTGCGCAAACGGCCAGAGGATAGCCTAACAGATGCAGAGAGCGCGCTTCTTCCTGATGGCATATCAAAGCGAAAAACCTGTAGCCCAGCCTCGATGTCAGGGGCTGGGATAGTACGGCGAGCGGAGGCATCACGATCGCGCCGCACCAGATGAGGACGGCGATCAACAGCGCGTAATATGGGAGCGACCTGTCCATGGCGAAACAAATCCGGGATAAAGTAGGAGAAATATCCGAGAGAATCAACTCAAAGATTGCATTTCGTCAGTCGTTCGACTATATTCACTCCGCCTGAACAGTCACTGTCTCTTACTCCCTCTCGCCGGCCTATGTTTGAAACCCTCTCCAAATCCAATTTCCTCTGGATCGGAAGGGAGTTCTCTTCCTTCGAGGATTCGAGAGTCGTCATCTTTCCCGTTCCGTACGAACGGTCCGTCAGTTATGGAGCGGGGACGCGCCTCGGACCGGGCGCCATTCTGAAGGCGTCCGGACAGGTGGAGTTTTTCGACGAGGAGACGGGCCGTGAAGTCTATCGGGAACTCGGGATATCGACGCTGCGGCCTTTGCGCGTCGCCGGCCTCCGGCAGGAAACTGCTTTGGATAAAATCCGCGAGCGTGTCGATGCGCTCCTCGAGCGGGAGAAGTTCGTCGTGACGCTCGGTGGTGAACACACGATCACCCAGTCGGTCGTTGCCGCCTTCGCGGACCGGTTCAAGAACCTCTCGGTGGTCCAGATCGACGCGCACTCCGACCTGAGACACGAGTACCAGGGGAATAAGTACAGCCATGCCTCCGTCATGGCCCGGGTTTGCGAAATCCTCGACCCCCGGCGTTTGGTGCAGGTCGGCATCCGCGCCCAGTGCCGGGAAGAAGCGGACTTCATCAGGCAGAATGGGGTCACCACACTTTATGCGCACGAAATCCGCGAGGGAAAGTTCACTAAGACTCCCGCGACATGGGATGATTACGCGTTGGAACGGATCTCGGATGAGGTTTACCTCACCTTCGATGTCGATGGGCTTGATCCGTCGATCATCCCGGCGACCGGGACTCCCGAGCCAAACGGGCTCTTCTGGCACGAGACACTGCGATTTCTCAGAAAACTGGGCGACCGAAAGCGGGTCGTAGGCTGTGATGTCGTGGAACTGGCGCCGATCAGGGGTCTGCACCACCCCGACCTCTCAGCGGCAAAGCTCGTTTCAAAGATGATTAACTACTTCTGTCGCTGAGGTTTATCCTAAATGTTCTCTCTTTCATTTTCGACCGCGTGGGCCGGGCGCTATTGCGCCGGCTTGCTCCCGAGCAGGTAGGCTACTCCGGTTGGCTGAGTCGAGCCACCTTTTGGCTCCGCCGTTACGGAGACCGAGTCAATTTCTCTCCGGCCGCTGATCTCGAGCGGCGTCAACGTATAAAAGTTCTCCTTCTCAAAATCGTCGGTGGTGCTGAAGGTCCCTGCACTCACTTTCTTTGCCTCTTTGAAAATCCAGAGCTGGTACTCTTTGTCCTGCGGAAGGAGCGGAAGGTTCGATACGTGCAGGATTCCCAGTTTCTTGTCCGGATCCAGGAAGAGAGTTCCATACGCCGCCGAATCGACGCCCAGACCGCTCATCGGGACCACTTCAACTCTGCGGGCTCCAAGCACGCTCAGGACCGCCTCCTTGCGATTCAAATCGTCTGCCAATCGCATGATTTGTGTCCGCTGGCCCGCGATATATTCGCGGTCGCCGGCAATCGTCATCGTCAGACGATAAACGTACAGGCTGAAACCGGATAGCATGATAAGGAGCGCGGCGACAAGAGCATAGGACATCCACGAAATCTTCCCGCGTTCGCG
>VBOC01000063.1 GCA_005877655.1 Ignavibacteria bacterium | reverse complement strand
TCCCGGCATCGCGTTCGGTCCGGCTTACATCTTCGCGAAGGCAATCCCGCGCGTCGAGGAGCGCGAGCTCGATCCCGGGGAGGTCGAGCAGGAGGTCAAGCGCCTGAGGCGTGCAGTGGAAAAATCCGAGAAGGAACTGAATAAGATCCTGCTCTTCGCCCAGCAGAAGGTCGGTGACGCGAAGGCAAAAATCTTCGAGGCGCAGATCATGGTGCTGCAAGACAGAATTCTTCTCGACACGGTTGTCGGCAGGATCCGCTCGGAGCGGAGGAACGCGGAGTTCATTGTCAGTGATGAAATCGGCAAGTATGCGCACCTGATGCTCGCCGCGCGCGACGAGTACATGCATGAGCGGGCTCACGACATCGAAGACCTGAAAAATCGTGTTATCCGCAACCTTCAACAAGAAAAGCTCGTCTCGCGGCTCGAAGGGGCGTTCATCGTCGCCTCCCACTCGCTCACCCCCGCCGATACGATGATCCTCAGTCGAAACCATGTCCTCGGATACGCGACCGACCTCGGGGGGGTCACGTCGCACGCCGCCCTCTTCGCCCGGTCCCTCAAGATCCCCGCCGTCGTCGGCCTGGGTGATGTCAGCCGCGAGGCGGTAAGCGGCGACCCGATGATCATCGACGGGTACAGCGGCACGGTCATCATTCACCCGACGGAAAAACGCCGGAAGGAATTCGAGCGCAAGAGAGAACGATTGTTGAAGTTCGAGGCGGCGCTCGCCCCCTTGCGCGATCTTCCGGCCACAACCACCGACGGCCATACGGTCGAGCTTTCCGCAAACATCGAGCTCCCCGAAGAGCTCGACTATTGCGTGGGGCAGGGCTCGCAGGGCGTCGGTCTCTACCGGACCGAGAGTCTCCTGATCGGGCGGGATGATTTTCCGTCCGAGGAAGAGCAGTACCTCGAATACAAGAAGGCAGCCGACAGAATTTATCCGAACCGGGTTCTCATGCGCACGTTTGACATCGGAGGCGACAAGATCGCCCCGGAAATGGCCGAGGAGGCGAATCCGTTCCTCGGGTGGCGGGGAATCAGAGTGAGTATCGACCAGCCCGGTCTGTTCCGGGACCAGTTGCGGGCGATGCTGCGCGCGAGCGTGAGAAAGAATATCGGCATTATGTTCCCGATGGTGACCACACTCGAGGAGGTCCGGCAGGCGAAGAAATTCGTCGAGGAAACAAAAGCCGCGTTGAAATCAAAGCGCATCCGCTTCGACGAGAATATCCAGATCGGCGTCATGATCGAGGTGCCTGCCGCGGCGCTGAAGGCGAGAGCGATCGCCGCCGAAGTCGATTTTCTCAGCATCGGTTCGAACGACCTCATCCAGTATCTGCTCGCCGTGGACAGGGGCAACAGCCTTGTCGCAAAATTATATAAGACGTTCGACCCGAGCGTGTTGACCACCCTGAAGTATGTCATTAACGCGGCTCATCGGGAGCGAAGATGGGTGGGAATCTGCGGCCAGATGGCGGGAAATCCGCTGGCGGCGGCGCTTCTGATCGGATTCGGCATCGACGAGTTAAGCGTCGTACCCGCAGTTCTTCCGGAAATCAAAAAAATCATCCGATGCCTCAACTATGCGCGAGCCCAGGAAATCAGCAGGGACGCCCTCAAGATCGGGACCGCCGAAGAAGTCGAGGCACACCTGCGCAAGTTCCTGAAGAAAGAAATCCCCGAGCTGCCGCTCGACGGTATTGAGATCACCTGAGCGCCATGCCGCGAATCGTCCCACAATAAAGGGCCACAACAATTATGAATGAATCCACCATCGAACGCTACGACAAATCGGGGATGCGGCGGCTCCTTGCCGGATTTCCTCGCCAGGTCGAGGATGCGGTCCGCATCGGAAAGCGAACGAAGATTCCGTCGATGGGGTCGTCGATCGACTCCATCGTCCTCACGGGACTCGGCGGTTCCGCGATCGCCGGTGATCTCCTGCGTTCGTATCTCGCGCCTGAACTAACGGTCCCGTTCATCGTAAACCGCCACTACTTCCTCCCGCACTTTGTGGGGGAAAAATCGCTCGTCATCGTCTCGAGCTATTCCGGCGACACCGAAGAAACCATTTCAGCGCACCTTGACGCGCGCAAGCGGCGGGCGAGGGTCCTGTGCATCAGCTCCGGCGGGGAGACTCAGCGCCTCGCGGGGAAATTTCGGCAACCGCTGATTACGATCCCGAAAGGATTGCCGCCGCGGGCCGCGCTCGGGTATTCGTTCTTCCCGCTGCTTCTCGCTCTTGTGAAGCTGAAATTCATCCGCGCGAGAGAGAAGGATATCGGGGAGACCATGAGCGCCCTCGGGCGCCAGAGCCGGCGCTACAACTCCCTCGATCCGAAGCGGAACCCCGCGCTCCAGCTTGCCCAACGGCTCTACGGGAAAGTGCCGATCATTTATTCTCCCGCCGACCGGTACGATGCCGTGAACCTCCGGTGGCGTGGCCAGCTGGAGGAAAACGCCAAGGTGCTTGCCTATGGGAATGTCCTGCCGGAAATGAATCACAACGAGCTCGTGGGCTGGAAGGTCCTCCGCCGTCTGATGAGCGAAATGGCGGTTATTTTCCTGAGAGACCGCTCGGATCACAAACGCGTCGTGCTCAGAATGAACCTCACAAAAGGCATCGTCTCCGAATTCGCCTCCAGCGCCACCGAGGCCTGGAGCGAGGGGAAATCCGGACTTGCAAGAATGTTTTCATTGATTTATCTTGGTGATTGGGTCAGCTTTTACGTTGCGATGCTCAACGGCATCGACCCCACCCCTGTGAAGGTAATCGATTACCTCAAGTGGGAATTGAGCAAAGTGTGAGAGAAGGTGTGGGATTTGTCGCTGAAAACTCCTCTATACTATCTGGTTCTTTCGCTTACCTGCGTTAGCCCCGCCTCCGCGCAGTTTTTCTACTTCGGACAGAATAAAGTTCAGTACACCGATTTCGACTGGCACGTGCTCAAGACCGAGCACTTCGATATTTATTACTATCCGGAGATGATCGATCTTGCCGAGCGCGGCGCATTTCTGGCGGAGGAGAGCTACAGGGTCCTCGAGCAGAAGTTCAGTCACAACGTCACAAACCGCATCCCGCTCATTTTTTACAGCTCCCATCTCCACTTTCAGCAGACCAATACGACCCCCGGATTTATCCCCGAAGGAGTCGGCGGCTTCTTCGAGTTTCTCAAGGGTCGCGTCGTGATTCCCTACGACGGATCGATGTGGGATTTTCGCCACGTGATCCGCCACGAACTCGTCCACGTCTTCATGCACAGCAAGATCAACCGCGTTCTCCTCGACCACCGCCTGTCCCAGGACCATCTCCCTCCTCTCTGGTTTGTGGAGGGACTGGCGGAATACTGGTCGACCGCCTGGGACGCCCAGGCCGAGATGGTGATCCGCGATGCCGTGGTCAGCAATTACCTCGTGCCGCTGAACGACATGGATCAGATTTTCGGCACGTTTCTGATGTATAAAGAGGGACAGAATGTCCTTCAATTTGTTTCGGAGCGCTATGGCGAGGAGAAAATTCTGTTATTAATGGAAAATTTCTGGAAAGCCTCCTCCTTCGACGAAATCTTTAAGTTAACGATCGATCGGAACTACCGGGAGTTCGACCGGGAATGGACATACGCGCTGAAGAAAAAATATTATCCTCTTCTCGCGGCGGCCGATCAGCCGAGCGCGGTATCAAAACCGATCGTCATGGAAGGATTCAACTCAAAGCCGGTCTGCTACCATTCGGGGGACCGCAAGGATATTTATTTTATCGGCAACCACACCGGCTACACCAGCATTTTCAGGATTCCGCTCGACAGCGCTTCGGAGAAAAAGGCGGCCACCGTCCTCGAGGGGGAGAAAACGGACGAATTCGAAGCGTTTCATATTTTCCAGTCAAAGCTCGACATCTCGCCCGACGGGATCCTCGCCTTTGTGACGAAGAGTGGCGAGAACGACGCCCTGCACCTCTATGATGTGAAGAGTGACCGGGTGCTCGAAACGTATCATTTTAAAGACCTCGTTGTCCTCGGCTCGCCGTCATGGGCTCCGGACGGGAAGCGCCTGGTCATGAACGCCGTCGACAAGTCCGGAACAAGCGACCTCTACATCTGGGATGTTGAAAAGAGCATCCTGACGAGGTTGACAAACGACGTGTACGATGACCGGGATCCCGACTGGTCCCCGTCCGGCGACGAAATCGTCTTCGCATCCGACCGGTCGTCCTTCGGCGAGCATGGAAAATACAACCTGTTCGTCTATCACCTCCGCAAGCACGACATCACCTATCTGACCTACGGCGCCGACAGCTACTCCGCCCCCCGTTTCTCGCCCGACGGGCGCTCGATGGTCTTTACCTGCGATCACGATGGGGCGAGAAATATCTGGATGATGAAAATCGACAGCACGGGTTCGGGCTCAAAGGAGATGAGGAAAATTACGGACTTCACGACGGCCGCCTTCGATCCGACGTTCGCCGATAGTACGCTCGTCTTCGTTGCGTTCGAGAATTTCAGATTTCAGATCCGCTCCGTACCCGATCTCTATGCCGTCTACGACTCGTCGACGCAATCCCGGTCCCTGGACTTCGTGGTGAAGGATAAACCATGGACGCCCGGCTCAATCGGGGGTGAATCGGAGGTCAAGAGTCTCCGCTACACGGGCGAATACAGCCTCGACATCGCGCAGAGTCAGATCGCTACCGACCCGGTGTTCGGAACGAACGGCGGTGCGTTCCTCGCGCTCAGCGATCTTTTGGGGAACGAACAGTACTATTTCCTCATTTTTAACACCGCGCAGTCGTCCGATGAACTCCTTTCGAGTTTCAACATCGCGATTTCCCGGATCTCTCTTCAGCAGCGCACAAACTTTGCTTACGGCATCTACCGGTTCAGCGGGCGGCGCTATGACCTCACAGATCCGGACCAGTTCTTTTTCGAGAAGGTGTTCGGCGGCTATTTTACCTTAAGCTACCCCATCTCGAAATTCCGCAGGATCGCCGCGGCGATCAGCCTCAGCAATTCTCAAAAGGATGCGTCCGATCAGGCGCTCGCCGGCTCCGAACCCTCGAATATCGACCTCGCCCGGAGGGCTCTGTTTCTTTCAAACTCGATTTCATTCACGCACGACAACTCCCTCTGGGGACCGAGCGGGCCGATTGACGGCAACCGGTTTAACGCGACCGTCGGTTACACAACCGACATCCAGTTCTCGAACGCAAATTACTATTCCGTGATCTTTGATTACCGCCAGTATTTCCGGATTGCAGAGCGCTCGGCATATGCCGCGCGCTTCTGGCTCTTCTTTAATGACGGGAAGGAAGCGCGCCGGTTTTTCATGGGCGGGAGCTGGGACCTTCGCGGGTACGACCGGTTTTCCCTTCGGGGCAAGAAACTCTGGCTGACGAGCCACGAGCTTCGATTTCCGTTCCTGGATCAGGTGGCTGTCCGGTTTCCTTTCGGGGGCCTGACCCTGGTCGGGATCCGCGGCGCTCTGTTTTTTGATGCCGGCAACGCATGGGACGACGAGTATACCGAGACTCTCGGGAGCATCGGCGCGGGCGCGCGCCTCAACCTGGGCGGCGCGCTTGTGCTCAGGTACGATCTCGGCAAACGCATCGAAGGAAATTTCACGAGACTGCAATCCGGGCTGTTCAGCCAGTTCTTTTTTGGATGGGACTTTTGAAGAGATCGATCGGGATTCTCCTGCTCATCTGCCTCCACTGGGGGTGCAGCTACCTTCGGCTCCAGCAAGTCCCGGCCCCCGCGGGCGGGGATTGGAGAATGTACGGCGGCGGGATCGGGCGAACGAACGTCTCCCACAGTTCCGTAGAGCCCCCGTTGGCGATGTTGTGGGAGTATGACGCCTCCGCCGGCTTCAGCCCCTTCTCCGGAGCGATTGCGGGCAACTACCTCTTCGTCGGAAACCTGTCCGGGGAAGTTCATGTCATCGATATCCCGACCGGAAAGGGCATGGGGAAGTACGACTTCGGCGCGGCTATCGTCGGCACGCCCGTCGTCGATCGAGACCTGGTGTATCTCGCGTTGAGCCGGACCGAGGAGAGTCTCCTGGCTTACAATCTTGTCACGGCAAAGATCGAGTGGCACGCGAAGCTCGGAGACATCGAAACGTCGCCGCTCCTGATGAGAGGACGATTGTATGTAACCTCTCTGGAGGGCAGCCTCATCTGCGCGGACGCAAGAACCGGGGAGATCATCTGGCGCTTCATGCTTCCGGCAAACCTTCGGACGAGAACCGTACGATCCTCGCCGGCGAGCGACGGGGCTGTGGTCGTTTTCGGCTGCGACAACGGGGATGTCTATGCTGTCGGCGTCGACGACGGAAAACTCCGATGGACTTCGAAAACAGGCGGGAGCGTTCTGGCGTCGCCGTCGGTCACCCTCGGGAAAGTCTTCGTCGGATCTCTTGATAACACGTTTTACGCCTTCGATGCCGGTTCGGGGAATCTGGTTTGGAAACAAACGCTCGACGCAAGAATCTATGCATCGCAGGCGGTCAACGATCACGCTGTTTATGTCGGAACGAGCGGCCGGACAGTATTCTCTCTCGATGCCCAAACGGGGCGCGTCCTTTGGCGAACGACAACAAACAGCGTGATCAATGCTCCACCCCTCGTCTCCGGAAGCGCCGTGTATGTCGGATCGCTCGACAAGACATTGTATGCCTTCGACTCCGCAAGTGGAGAGTTCCTCTGGCAGTATAAATCAGAGGGGCGGATCAAGACCATGCCCGTAGCGGCCGGGCAGTACCTCTTCCTCTTCGCGGAGGACCGGTCTGTGATGGCATTCAAACACTCGGGCCCTCCATGAAACTGATCGCCCTCGGCCTGCTCCTGGTGCTGCGGTCTTCGGCCCACGCTTCGTCGTGTATTCCGGACACAACCCGGCCGGCGGATACGACTGCAGCCGCGCAGGCGCACCTCTCGGCGCCGTAAGGATCGGCGAGGGAATGCATATCATTCATTACGTTTCTCCTGAAACCCATAGCTGGCTCAACCCGGCCGTCATCGAAACGCTGACGGTACACCCCGGGGAGCAGTTGGTCCGAACCGTCGCGTTTCCTTTCGTTTACCACGTAACATCCGAGCCCTACGGTGCGACGGTTCGCCGGAATGGATCGGTTCTCGGGCTAACGCCGCTCGATATCCGGTTGAGCTCGCCGCTGAGTGTTGTCACTGTCTCAAAGGAGGGATATCAGGAGGCGTCGATCCCGCTGGCCGGCGACCAGCGCGAGGTCCACGTCCTGCTCCACCCGTCGGAGGGAGGGCCGCCGGCACAGCCGTCTGCATACCTGTCGGGGGAGCAGTCGAAAAGCGCCCTGCCGATTTACATTACCACGGGGGCGACCGTGCTGACCGGTGCCGCAGCCGCGTACTTTAAAATAAAGGCCGATAACTATTACGACCTCTACCGCCGCACGGGGGATGAAGGAAACTTGTCGCAGGTCCGGCGGCTCGACGTCGCTTCGGGAATAACCCTCGCAGCAAGCGAATTGAGCCTGTTCACCCTGACCTATTTCCTCCTTTCGCGCTAAATCCATTAAAAGACTTGACTTTCTACCCCACCGGCGCTATATTATTCGTTTCGCTTGAAGATGCCGAAGGAATGACGACTTCATACACGATCTTACCGCAGGTGCAGCCATGAACCTGCCGAGTGCTTCCCAGCAGCCGCTTCCGTCCGACCTCGGCGAGGCGATGGAATTCATCCGCAATGTTCCGATCTTCAGCGACATCGACGGGCCGGAGCTGGCGAAGATCGTCCGCGTCGGCGTCCGGAAGAAGTATAAGAAGGGGAGCATCATTCTCCTCGAGGAGGAAACGGGCGCGGCGCTGTTTGTCATCATCGGCGGAAAGGTCAAGATTGTCCGAACCGACGATGACGGCCGTGAAGTGATCCTCTCGATCCTTGGCGAGAACGACTTCTTCGGCGAGATGTCGATCCTTGACGGGCTCGCACGGTCGGCCAGTGTTGTCGCCATCACGAAGGCGGAACTCTTCATGATCCACCGGCGCGACTTCCTCAAGTTGATGCAGGACGTTCCGGCGGTCGCCATCTCCCTGCTCAAGGAGCTGACGATGCGGCTCAGGAAGGCGGATGCGCAAATCAAAAGCCTTTCCCTGAAAGACGCCGCAGGGCGCGTTGCAAATGTAATCCTCCAGCTTGCCGATGATATCGGCACGATCCGCAAGGGTCGCGTGGAGATCGATGAGCTGCCCCTGCAGCAAGACCTTGCCAACATGGCGGGCACATCCCGCGAAACCATCTCGCGGGTGGTTCACATGTTCATCAAGAAGGGTCACCTCGAGCTTCAGGGCAACAAGATGATTATCAACGACTACGAGAAATTCAAGAACCTCTTCATCTGAGAGCTTCTTGAATCCGCACTTCATTATAATTGAATCAAGCTGACCCGGGAGTGTTTTGTGAACGCAAAGGCAGATCTCCATCTCCATACCACGTATTCCGACGGCGCGCTTTCGCCCTACGAGCTCGTTAAGAAGGCAAAGGCCGCCGGCCTCGAAATCATCAGCATCACGGATCACGACAGCGTCGGCGCCTTCGATGAAGCCATTGAGATCGGGAAGGAATTCGACGTTGAGGTCATTCCAGGGGTGGAGCTCAGCGCAACCCTCGATGATCTCGAAGTGCACATCCTCGGGTACTTCTTCGACTATCAGGACAAGACTCTTCTGGAATCGCTCGCGGTGTTTCGTGAAAAGCGGCTCAGGCGGGCCGAACGGATCGTGGATAAACTGAACAGGATGAATATTCCGATCAAGATCGAATCGGTGCTCGCGAACGCCGCGGGGAATTCGGTCGGCCGCCCGCATATCGCGTCGGTATTGGTGAGCGAGGGGCATGCCGAATCCTTCCATCAGGCCTTCAACAAATATATCGGCAACGGGAGGCCGGCCTATGAGCGGAAAGAGGAGTTCTCGCCCGAGGACACAGCGCGATTGATCAGCGAGGCCGGGGGGCTCTCCTTCCTCGCCCACCCCGGTCGGGCGATCAGCGAACTGCTCCTGGAACGTCTGATCAGGTCGGGTCTTGACGGGATCGAGGTCACCCACCCGAGCCACACGCCCGAACTTGTCCGGTACTACCGCGGAATCGTGAATGAGTACTTCCTCATTGAATGCGGGGGCTCGGATTTTCACGGGGGGTTGAAGGGTGATGAGCACCTCCTCGGGCGCATCGGAATTTCGTCAGAGACCGTGGACATCATGCGCCGCAGGCTCCTCCCGAACTGAGTTTCTTCATCGTTCACGCGGCGCAATAGTCATCCCCCCCGAGCATGGCAAATATCCACGAAGGCAAACTCTCCGCGCAGCCGTATGCGTTCGCGATCGTGGTCAGCCGGTTCAATGAGTTCATTACCAGGCGATTGCTCGAAGGCGCTCTGGATTGTCTGCGCCGGCACGGAGCCGCCGAGAATGCGATCGACGTTTTCTGGTGTCCCGGGGCTTTTGAGATTCCCCAGCTCGCGCAGGAGGTGGTGCGTTCGGGAAAATTCGACGCGGTGATCTGTCTCGGTTGCGTGATAAGGGGCGAGACTCCGCATTTTGAATATGTGGCCGCCGCTGTGTCGACCGGACTTGAGCGGGTCGCCCTTGAAACCTCGGTTCCGGTAACCTTCGGGGTGCTGACCACTCTTTCACTCGAACAGGCAATCGACCGGGCGGGAGGAAAGGCGGGCAACAGAGGATGGGATGCCTCTCTCGCTGCGATCGAGCTTGCCGACCTCAGGAAGAGCATCTCCGGAAAAAGAAAATAAATTCGTCATGCCGATCATGAGGTAGTGTGTGAGCCGTGGGTGGAGGGTGATGGTGCTGATAGGTCTTTGTGCCGGTCTGGGATTTGGGGGTGTTGGAGACTGGAGGACGTATACCGCGAAGCGGAACATACGGCAGCTCGCATGGGACGCGGGCCGACAGACCGTCTGGGCGGTGACGGGCGGAGGAATGTTTTCCTACCGGGATGCCGATCAGACGTTCGTCGAGTTTACCGCCTCGGAGGGGTTGCAGACGACCGATGTATCGGCCGTTGCGGTTGACAGGGAGGGGACAATTTGGGTCGGAGCCACGGACGGATTTCTCCATCGCTATCATCCATCGACGCGATCGTGGGAGTATGTCAGCGATATCTTCGACAAGCATGAACCGCAGCAGGGCATCAATAGATTAAAAGTTCTGGGCGACACCCTGATGATTCTCTCCGATATTGGTGTCAGCGTGTTCTCCATCCCGCGGATGGAATTTGGCGATACGTACAAGGCCTTCGGCACAGGATCCGGAGCGCTCGTCGGGGGCGCAACCGATCTGGCTATTGCTAATGGAACGATCTGGGTCTCCACGCGGGCGGGCGTGGCTTCGACGCCGCTCGCGAATCCAAATCCGTCCGCGCCCGATTCATGGCAGGTCTACACGACTGCCCAGGGGCTTCCGATGAACACGGTCCGGCGTCTCGAGATTGCGTTCGACACGATCTTCGCCGCAACTCCCGGGGGCCTCGCATTGTTAAGGGGATCGACATGGGCCACCGTCGACGGCACCGCCGGATTGAACGTTGTCGATCTCTCCTCGAACCGGCAGCCGTGCGCCGATTGCCAGAATTTGTATCTTGTTGCCGATGCCGGGCTTCTGGTTTATGACGGCACGGCCCCCGCACGGGCGGTCGCAGGCGGGTTCCGATCGGACCCCACAGCCATGGCCGGTAACCTTCTCGTCGGCACCGGCTCCGGTGTCCTCTTCTTCGATCAGACTTTCACCGCGCGTCTCATCACCGCCCCGGGACCCCCATCCGACAAATTCGTCAGCCTGGCGGTCGATAAGCGCGGGGTCGTCTGGTCGGGAACCGGCGTAAACAACGGCAGCGGTTTCATGAGTTTCGACGGCGTCCGCTGGAGAGCGTACACCGTTCAGGGCGATCCCAGATTGGGAAGCAATAATTACTGGAAAATCTCGATCGGACCGAATGATGCAAAATGGGCCAGCAGCTGGGGAGCCGGCATCGCCCTTCTCGACGACGGGGGCAATGTGAAGAACGTTTTCAACAGTACAAACGGCATCCCCCCGTCGGTGGATCCGTCGTATGTGGTGGCGGGAGGCGCCGCAACTGACCAATCGGGCGTCACGTGGATCACAGACCGCACCCCGCCCGGCGATACCGCAGTTGTGAAATTCAATCCCGACTCCTCGCTGGGTTACGTCCGCGGGCTGAGCATGCGAAGTCCGAACGTCATCGTCTTTACCGATGTCGTCATCGATCTCTACGGCACCAAGTGGTTTGCGAATTACAGCCGGTTTGAGCCGTTTGTCGCCGGGCGGGCGCCGGGGCTCTACTATTATAATGAGAACTTCTCGATTCCGGGAACGACGAACGGGTGGGGCAGGCTCCAGCCCTCCGACGGCCTCACAAGCGACAAGGCGTATGCGCTCGCGGTCGATAACGACGGCAATCTCTGGATCGGGACGGATCAGGGAATTTCGATTATCTTCGACCCGAGCGACCCAAAGAATCATATCGCCTCGTACCACCCGATCAGCGACCAGCTTGTTCAGGGTATTGTCGTCGATCCGTTGAATAACAAGTGGGTCGCAACCCGGACGGGTGTTTTCGTCTTTACGCCGGACGGCACTTCAATCCTTGCGCATTACACCGTCGCCGGTACGGGCGGCAAACTCCTCGATGATGATGTTGCCTCAATCAGCATGAATGCCGCCACCGGAACAATGTATTTTGGAACGGAAAAGGGTCTGTCGAGCCTGGGGACTCCCGCCCTTGCGCCGAAGGCGGAGTTCGACAAGCTGTCATTTTCTCCGAACCCCTATTACCTTCCGGCATCCCGTTCGCTGGTCGTGGACGGCCTCGTACAGGGGTCGCTGCTGAAAATTCTGAGCATCGACGGCCGCCTGATGAGGGAAATCACCACGCCGGGCGGACGGGTGGGATTCTGGGACGGTACCGATGCAACTTCCGAAGCTGGATCAAAGTTGCCGCCGGCAAAGTGGCGGTCGTAAGGAGGTGATCGAGGAACCGGGGGATTGTTGTCGAGTCAGACCTGCCACCTAACCTACTAATTTTTTTAGGAGAGGGAGAAGCACGCTTATGGATACAGTTGATACCAGTAATGAGAACATTTTTACAAAACGGGTGCGCGCTGGGAAGCGGACCTACTTTTTCGATGTAAAGGCGACAAAATCCGCAAAGGATTTCTACGTCATCATCACCGAGAGCCGCCGGATCGGAGAAGAGAAGTACGAAAAGCACAAGTTATTCCTTTATAAAGAGGATTTCAGGAAATTCGCCGATGCGCTCACCGAAACCGTGACGTACGTAGAGAGCTCTCTGCTTGATAAGATCGAGCCGGGACTCGAACGGCCGGTCGAAGCGGTCTAGCCGCCCGCGGACGCTCCCTCCGCGCCTCTTTCAACCGAGCCGCGGTGTGTCCCTCCGACCGGGACGGATTGCAATCGGTAGAGGCTGTACAAGCTACTCCGGGACGGCTTTTCATGCTCACCCGCTCCGACGGTCTCCGGCGGAGCCCTTTTCATTATCTTCCGCTCCGACGATCTCCGTCGGAACCCTTTTCATTAACTCCCCCTCCGGCGATCTCCGTCGGAACCCTTTTCATTAACTTCCCCCTCCGGTGGTTTCCGTCGGAGTACGGCCTACGGCACTTTCCTTCTCCCCACCGCACTATAAACCGAGCCGCTCTGGCGCAACCCCATCCCTGCCCGCACTCCCGAAGCTTCAAAACGCTCTGAATTCACGCCCTTCACGCCTCACATTCTTGACTATCGCTCGATTATTTTCTATATTATTTCCGGTTTTCTTCCAACATGCCTAATTTTGAGAGTCTGAGAGTCATCGGAGTCTCTGTGACACCGAACGTGCCAGCCCATGCGCTCAGGATCAGGATCTCGCAGCTCTCCCATGGACTCCACGAGTATCATTTCACCGCAGAGGCAGCGGAGATCGGGCTTGGAGAGAATTTCAGGAGGGTTCTCAACGTCGACGCAGTCATCGATAAGACACCCNAGTCATCGATAAGACACCCCGCCAGATCTTTCTGAAGGTCGATCTGAATACATCAGGGGCCTTCCAGTGCGATCGATGCATCGAGGATTTTGAGCAGCCCCTCTCGGGCCGCTACACGATGTTCTACGTGTACGACGACCTGGACACGGCGACGTATCCGGCCGACGAGGTTCATGTCATCACACCGGACACGCCCGTCATCGATCTCTCGGAGGATGTCCGGCAAACGGTCCTCCTCTCGGTTCCCCTGAAATTGTTATGCAAAGAGGACTGCAAGGGATTGTGCCCACGGTGCGGCGTAAACCGCAACCAGCGGAGCTGCGAGTGTCAGGAAGCAGAGGACAGTTCGCCCTGGCGGGGCCTTGAAGGCTACATGAATCGTTGATCACCCGGAGAAAGAATCCAGATGCCCAACCCGAAACGACGTCATTCAAAATCCCGCGGAGCCAAACGGAGAACCCATTACAAGGCTACGGTCCCGTCCATGGCCGAATGTCCGAATTGCCACGAACAAAAACTCCTCCACCGCGCGTGCCCCAATTGCGGGTACTATCATGGGCGCTCGATTATTGTTCCCAAAGAATCATAAGTAGTGCCATTCCCGCGGATACCATCCCGCCATGTCCCGCACGGCGGGACCGGGACGGGACTGCGGGTCAAAAATCCCCTGAACGGACCGGCGGCGGGCAAAGGTCTCGCCCGGGAGGGCGGCCACGAATCTCATCAGGGGTGGCTGGCTCGTGTTAACTCGTGATGATTTTTGGCCAGGGAACGGTCACACATACGGATTGCAGTGGACGCCATGGGGGGAGATTTCGCCCCCCGCAATGTGGTCGCAGGCGCCGTCGAAGCGATGCGGGAAGCCGGGGACCGTCTTGAGGTTTTTTTCGTCGGCCCGGAGTCGGTGGTCCGGGAAGAACTTCACCGCATGACGGAGAACAATCTGAACCATCAGATTGTCGACGCCCCTTCGATTATAACGATGGACGACGGTGCGATGGCCGCCGTCAGAGAAAAAAAAGATTCGTCGATTGCCGTCGGAGTCTCACTCCATAAGGACGGCGCGGCCGACGCATTCGTGAGCGCCGGGAATACCGGTGCCGTCATGTCGGCCTCGACACTGATTCTCGGACGCATTGAAGGCATCGGCCGGCCCACCATCGGCGCGTTCTTTCCTTCCGAAATGGGAGTTTGTCTTCTCCTCGATGCCGGCGCGAATGTCGATTGCCGGCCCCAGCATCTTTACGAGTTTGCCGTCATGGGGACCATCTATGCCCGGGAGATGCTGATGCTTCCGAATCCGACAGTCGGACTCTTGAGCATCGGCGAGGAAAGCTCGAAGGGCGATGAGCTCACCAGGGAAGCCCACCAACTCCTCGCGAAGAGCCGTCTCAACTTCATCGGCAATGTCGAGGGACGCGACATCCTCAAGGGAAAGGCATCCGTCGTGGTTTGCGACGGCTTTGTCGGAAACGTGGTC